>LLZO01000389.1 GCA_001567545.1 Candidatus Tepidiaquacellales bacterium OLB5 | reverse complement strand
ATAAACTTATAAACTTATAAACTTATAAACTTATTAACTTATTAACTTACTCAACTACTTAACTATTCACTACTTAACAAGCATCATTTTCTTTGTGTCTTTAAAATCACCTGCTGTAATAGTATAAAAATAAATACCGCTTGGCAGATTTGATGCATCGTAATCAATACTGTAACTTCCGGCATCAAACTTACCGTTTGCAAGTAAAGCTATTTCACGTCCCAGCATATCATATACAGCAAGCTTAACATCTGATGCCTGCGGCAGGCTGAAGTTTATATATGTTACCGGGTTAAACGGATTTGGATAGTTCTGTAACAGACTGAAATTCCGGGGAATTCCGTTATTATTGTTATTTATTCCAACAGGATTAACAGAACCTTTTCCACAGTTAAGTACTTCTTTATTATTGTCATTCTGTATAAAAGCTACTGTTATTACAGAAGTATCTTTCCATACAGGATCAATTTTATAAGTAAATACAAACTGCTGGTTTCCTGCAGTTCCGTTATATGTTGTACCTGTTGTATTTGGGTATGCTCTCCTGAAAACATGCTCAAAATGTGTTTCACCGTTTGAGCCCGGAGGTGACGCATAAATAACCCATTTTTCAATTGCCATTACGCGGAGCTTATAATTGCCTGATGGCAGTGTTGAAGGATTGTTTACGGTTATAGTTGTTCTTATCGAATCTCCCGGAATGCGCTGGTCACTTACAGTAACAGTAAGCGGAGCCTGTATTGCAAGCCTGCCGTAATAAGCATTATTAAAATTAGTAATTGTGAAAGGCCATACATCGTTGATAATTCCGTCAACATTAAGCCACGGCATAGCATTCATACCGTAATATGCGCTGTAGCGTTCAGCATTCTGCGTGGGATTGTGCTGGTACATCGGATCCGGTCCCGGAAAGCTTGCATGATACTTTATAGCAATAATAGTATCTCCTTTGGAATCTATGTATGCCTTCAGGTACGGATTATTTGCAGCGCATGGCCCGCAGGATGCATTTGTGCTTCTTCAAACAGCACCTTTCTCACAAACTGCGCGTTTGAATCAATAGCTGTAAACAGCAGTATGAGCAAAACTAACGGTAAACTAATTTTTTTCATTTTTATTCCAAATATTATTTAATTAAATCAATTTATTTTTCAGATATAACCATTCAACCGATTAAATAAT
>LLZO01000388.1 GCA_001567545.1 Candidatus Tepidiaquacellales bacterium OLB5 | reverse complement strand
ATCATAATAATTCCCAATGCGCCAATAGACCTGCCCTGGTATTTTAAGGTATGCATTTCCGATATTTTTTCATGAAGCGGACATCCGCCAAGCTTTATGCCAAGAGGATTCTTTTTCGGCGTGCCGTCTTTATTAAGCATACCTTTTGAACAGGAATCTTTTCCTCTTTCATGGCAGAATACGCAGTATTCAACTTCACCCATAACCTTGCGGTTATCATATCTCTCATCAGTCAGCTTAAATCCGTCGCGCCTTCTTAATGTTTCATCTTCACCGTATATTTTTTCAGGAATACCGGGGAAATGAAGTTTATTGTTTACCATATTATTGAAGTCAAAATAAAGCGGCTGGTGAAACAATGCCCATTCATTTATTTTGCCCTTTTCAGCTATATCAACAGATCTTACGTAACACCATTTCTGTATCAGCTCCAGAACGTTCTTCAGAAACTCATATACTCTTAACTGTTCAACAGTTCCGGCCGAATTCTTTACATCAGAAAGTGTAATGTTATCGGTAAATTCTTTTATCCCGTTTACGGTTGTTGTGGTATGGAAATATTCTTTTGCTTTTGCAAACAGCTTGGTATTGAACATAAAACCGGTTGGCATAATTTCCAGGTGGTTACGCAGATGCTGTTCCATATCATCAAGTAATCGTATCATATGCGCTGTAGCTTTTTCTTCATCTGTTTTCCATGGAAGCTCAGCGAACAGGTTGTTCTTAAACAGCGTAACCTTTTCATCCAGCTCAGAAAATCTGAAAGATGCAAGATCTGAAGGTTTGAATTTCTTGAATACTTTTTTGATCATGAAATCACTTCTCACCTTAAGTATCTCGCGTTCAGATTCATTCTGGAGCCTTAATTCCTCAGCTTCAGCTTTTATCCCGAAAAAGTCCACTATAAACGAATCAAGGTAATGTGCAGATTCAATAATTATATTGGATACATCAAGATCAGAAAAACCCTCTCCCTTTGCATCACGGTATTTACTGAACTTTTCATATGATGCCTGGTCTGAAGTATTGTAATAAGTGTAAAATTTTTGTGTCAGTTCTTTCAGTTTTTCAGATTCAAACAGGTCCCCGAATTTAAATCCATACTTTAGTGTCAGATCATTCATTTATTAGCGAACTCCTTTAATATTGGTGTTATGTTAAGTTTAATATTCTTTTAAATAAGATGATAATTTACTGTATTTATTGATACATATATATATTTTCCTGAAACGAAAATCCCGGAATAATTCAAAATTATCAATAATAATCAATTTATTCTATGACTTACGTCAATTTTCAGTTTAATATTGTATGATTTTAATTAATGATAGATTAAAATTTATCAATTCAATTGATTTATGGCGGTTTTACAGCTATCTTTGTAAAATTCCTGTCAAAATCAAAATTTTCAGATATAATAAGTGGATTTAGTAAACGAGCTTAATAAAGAGCAAAGGAAAGCTGTTGAACAGATAGAGGGACCGTGCATGATTGTTGCAGGTGCCGGAAGCGGAAAAACACGCGTTTTAACATATAAAATTGCATATTTAATTGAATCCGGTATAAACCCGTTTGAAATCCTGGCATTAACTTTTACCAATAAAGCTGCAAATGAAATGAAGCAGCGTATTCATAAGCTTGCAGGAGCTGCATCGCAAAATTTATGGATGGGTACTTTTCATTCAGTTTTTGCAAAAATTTTAAGGATTGAAGCTCAATATATAGGATTTGACCGCAATTTTACAATTTATGATGATGATGATTCCGAAAAGCTGATAGAGACTGTAATGAAAGAATTGGGATTTTCAACAGATAATCCCAAACCAAAAACTGTTTACGGATTTATTAAAGGTTTAAAAAATAAATGCACCCTGCTTGATGATATCGGGATGGTTTCAAATCCTTTTGAAAAAATAGCTGTTCCTGTTTACAGGGAGTACCAGAGCAGGCTGATCAAAAATAATGCAATGGATTTTGATGACCTGCTGATAAATCCGATAATATTATTCCGTTCTAACCCGGATGTACTTTCAAAATACAGGAACCGCTTCAAATTCATACTTGTAGATGAATACCAGGATACTAACCGGGCACAGTATGAAATAGTAAAAATGCTGGCGCAGGGTCACGGTAATATTTCTGTAGTAGGAGATGATGCCCAGAGCATATACCGCTGGCGCGGTGCTGAAATTGAAAATATCCTGAAGTTTGAATCGGATTTCGAAGGCTGTAATGTATTTAAGCTTGAACAGAATTACCGCTCCACAAAAAATATACTTTCACTTGCTGACGAAGTAATTAAGAACAATAAACGGCAGATAAAAAAAACCCTGTTTACCGAAAATTATGAAGGTGAAAAAGTAACTTTATCAGAAGTATTCAGCGACCGCGATGAAGGTTTGAGCGTGGTTAAATGGATATTTAAAGAGATACAGGAACGTAAGCTTAATTTCAGGGATTTTGTAATTCTTTACAGAACCAATGCGCAGTCACGTGTAATTGAAGATGCATTAAGAACCAACTCGATTCCTTATATAATTGTCGGCGGTGTAAAATTCTACCAGCGAAGGGAAATTAAAGATGTACTGGCATATCTTAAAGTGCTTGTCAACCCCAAAGATGACGAGGCTATGACAAGGATTCTTAAGCTACGCGACGGTATCGGCGAGCAGACGGTTGAAAAGCTTAAAACTATGGCAAAGGAAATTGCAAAGTCAATTGCAGAAGTTCTTCTTGCAATGCTTGATGAAAAAGAAAATACAGCAGATGAGAAACAGAAAAAAAGGACAAAAATAGAAAATGAGCTTTTACGGGTTGCCGAGATTATTAAAAAATACAATGAAGTTAAGGACGGGCTTTCACCCAGCGAGCTGGCAAGAAGCATTGTTGATGAAATAGGTATTCTGCGTGAGCTGAGGAATGAAGGTACTGATGAATCAATGGACAGAATGTATAACGTGCAGGAACTGCTTTCAGGTATTTCGGAATATACTGATAATACCGAAGGCGCAACACTTGAAGGATTCCTGCAGGAAGTAAGCCTTGTAACTGATATTGATAAATATGATACGGAAAAAAATGCTGTTACGCTTATGACAACACATTCTTCCAAAGGACTGGAGTTTCCGGTAGTATTTATTACCGGGCTTGAAGACGGTATATTCCCGCTTTCAAGCAGTATGCTGGAGCAGGAAGAAATGGAAGAAGAACGCAGGCTGTTTTATGTTGCTATTACGCGCGCAATGCAGAAGCTGTATATGACATATGCGCTGCAGCGCTACAGGTTCGGTAACGTAAGTTACCAGATGAAATCAAGATTCATCAATGAAATTGATACTTCAAAGCTGGAGTATATTAAATCAACGGTTATGACGCGCCATAAAAGCCGCCAGCACGCACATGATGAAGGAACTTCCATACGGTATGAATTTTACGGCTCAAAAGGCGCTGATGATACTCTGAATGATATTTTCAGGGAAGACCTGGGAGTAAAAAAAGGCAGTGTTGTATTCCATAATAACTTTGGTAAAGGAAAAGTTATCGAAGTTTCAGGAAGGGGAGATGCAAAGAAAGCATCAATCCACTTTGATAAGGTGGGAGTGAAGAATATAATTTTAAAATATGCTAACCTGACTATAAAATAATATGGCTAAATTTTTATTAAAAACAGAACCTACTGTTTATTCGTACACAGATTTAGAGCGTGATAAAAAAACTGTTTGGGAGGGAGTTACAAGTCCGGGGGGATTATTCCAGATAAAAACTGCGCGTAAAGGCGATATTGCTTTCGTTTATCACACAGGATCAGAAAAACAGGTGGTTGGAATTTGTGAAATTATTACTGATCCATATATTGACCCCAATGCCGGAAATCCGAAGCTCTATGTTTTTGATGTAAAGCCAAAACGCAGACTTCCGAATCCCGTTACACTGGAACAGATAAAAAATGATAAACGAACCTGCGATTCACGGATAGTAAAAGAAGGAAGACTTTCAGTTCAGCCGGTTGACGAAAAAGTATGGAATGCTATACTTGAATTGTCTGAAAAATAAAATAATAAATTTATAAATTTGCAGTAACGTAATAATAAAACAGATTAATCATGGCAGATAATTATTCATTTGATATAGTATCAGAAATTGACTGGCAGGAAATTGATAATGCAGTCAACCAAACACGCAAAGAAATTCTGCAGCGGTATGATTTTAAAGGCTCAAAAGCTACCATTGAGTATTCACAGAAGGATAAAACCATAACAATTATGGGCGATGATGATTACAAGACTAAAGCTATTATTGATATGCTGCAGAATAAATTCGTAAAACGCCATATACCGCTGAAATCAATGAAGTACAAAACTCCCGAGCAGGCAGGCGGTG
>LLZO01000387.1 GCA_001567545.1 Candidatus Tepidiaquacellales bacterium OLB5 | reverse complement strand
TTTCCTCATTCAGATATCTGTTTATTATGACTTGGTTATATTCCCAAAGGTTGCATTTATTTTTAATGAATTTTCGGTATAAATCAATATTTTTTATATATTTTTGTATATGAAGCTTATAATTTTTGATATCGACGGCACATTATGCCATTTAAAAATATGTTGATGACAAATGTTACATCAATGCATTTAAAAAGACATTAAATATCAATATTGAAAATACAAATTGGGATTCATATAAGCATGTAACTGACTATTATACTACTTATGATATATTACAGAGAGCATTAAAAAATTGAACCAACAATTGAACTTATGGACAGTGTTATAGATAAATATGCAGAGGAGCTGCGTTATAAAGTTTTCCAGGCAGAAAATAAATATACATCCGTCCCCGGTTCAAAAGCACTTGTAGAGCATTTACAGAAAAATTCTGATGAATTTGTCTCAGGTATTGCATCCGGTGGATTTGAAAAGACAGCGAAGTTTAAGCTTGAGCTCCTGGGGATAAATTTTCCGGATGAAAATATTTATTGCTCCGGCAAATACAGGACAAAACATGAAATGATAAATGCATTTATATTTAAGGAAAATGCTGCAGGAAGAAATTTCGAAAATATTTATTATGTAGGAGACCGGGAGTATGATTATACAGTATCCAAAGAAACAAATATCGGTTTTATTGGTATAGACTATGAAAATAAAGGAAAATTAAAAGCTTTAGGAATTGAAAAAGTAATCAGTGACTTTGAGCCTATGGAGAAATTTTTAGAGCTTATTTGATCCAGAAGATACTCGAGCCAAGAGAAGTATTGTTGAGGCACTCACACAGTCAGTGCAATCCAGAATGAAGATATTTGCAACTCGAAAAAATACTTTATTGCCACCACTCACCTGCTCAACAACTTACCTACTCACCTACTTACCCACTCACCTACTTACCTACATCGCTTTTTGATTCTGTTCCCCTGCCGAAAAATGTAAAATAAAGAGTCCCCAGTATTCCGAATCCGGCAGCAGTGAACAGGTTTAACTCAGGCGAGACCTGCCACAATACTCCGCCAATGAAACCCGCAAAAGCTACAATGCCATCCCGGATAAAGTAATACATACCAAAAGAGCGGGCTTCTATCCCTTTTTTTGAAAGCTCCAGTATCAGCGCTTTGCGGGTTGGCTCGCCGAATTCTTTAAGTCCCCTGATTATGAATGCAACAACAAGCATCCAGAATGAACTGCTGAAATAAAGTATAAACGGGAATATTGTGAAGAATATGAATGTAATTACCACGAATGGTTTTTTTTCCAGCTTATCAGAGTAGCTTGCAACCGGGATAAAAATAAGCGCTGATGTTACCATTTCTATTGCGGTGAGTACACCGAAATCACTTGCTGATACTTTTACAATATTAAGGCACCAGATAACAACAAAAACATAGGGAATCTGCTCGCAGAACCTGACCAGAATATCAGAAACCAGCAGATTTTTAAGCTTGCTGTCAAATGTTTTCCACAATTCAGCCG
>LLZO01000386.1 GCA_001567545.1 Candidatus Tepidiaquacellales bacterium OLB5 | reverse complement strand
GGCTTTTTATACCCTGCTCATTAGCCCAGAAAAGGAGCAATAATTATTCCGCCGCACCATAACACAGCAATGGCAAGTATAACAGAATATATTACTTTTTGATAACGTTTAGTTTGCATAAACTAATTGGTGTAAACCAGTACCTTGAAGAGTTGCTCAAAATAAAAAAATGTCCCGTAAAATTACGGGACATTGAATTAAAATTCTATGATAATATATATATTATATTTTATTTGCCTTTGCGC
The DNA here is from genome assembly GCA_001567545.1 of Candidatus Tepidiaquacellales bacterium OLB5. Taxonomy (GTDB): domain Bacteria; phylum Bacteroidota; class Ignavibacteria; order Tepidaquicellales; family OLB5; genus OLB5. Next base: position 4,721 of record LLZO01000386.1, on the reverse strand, counting down.
CTGAATTTTTCATCATCAAGCGTGAACATGACAGAAATTCTGTGAGTATTGCCAAGCTGGTCATTGCCGTCAAATTTAGCAAATGAATAATCCAGGTTAAGCTTAGGCAGCTTAACGCCGGCGCCGAATGTTAACTGTTTAACATCGTTATAGCCAACACGCAGCGCGAACAGGTCTTTAAAACCGTATTCAAGTCCGGCATGCATATCAAAGCTAACGGGACCAACATTAGCCAGTGATGCAAATTTCCTGTTTTCGAACCTTACATCAAAATCCAGCGCGGGAGTAATTCTGCCGGTTGTAAAGAACGGAATATCATATGAACCGCCGATCTTTGCAGTCGGAGTGATAAGCTCTTTTCTGCCTGTAGGGCTCCACGCCAGCAATGTTGTTGTAATATCCATGAGGTTTGCGCCAAGGCGGAATTTAGGAGATACATTATAAATTGCGCCAACATCAAATCCAATGCCCCAAGCAGAGCCGTAATCGATGCTTCTTGAAATTACTTTCAGGTTCACACCATATGAAAGCTTTTCGCTGTGATTTTTGGAATAAGTTAAAATAAAAGCCCAGTCAGCAGCATTAAAGAATTTTATCTGGCTGTAATCCAGCCTGTCGCCGTTATCAAAATAGCCGTTATTGTTCAGGTCCCGCCATGCACCCTGGGTATTGGGTACATCATCAACGCCAAGCCTGATAACGCTTAATCCAAGTGATGCATTTGCACCCCACGGAAGCGCAACAGAGCCGTAATCATAATTCACAAGGTTGCCGAAGCGTTCATCGTGCATTAAAGAAAACTGGGGATAATTTATGCGCGCCAGCGCGCCGGGATTCCAGTAACCTGCAGTAACATCGCTCACCAATGATACATAAGCGCCGCCCATACCAAGGGGCCTGCCGCCAACGCCGATGGCTAAAAATTCGCCTGCATATTTATTTCCAGTGCCCTGCGCAAGGAGATTTAATGATGAAGCCAGAAATAAAAATAGAAACAGATATCTTCTGTTTAAGATTAAGGAAGCAATTTTTGATTTTTGCATTATTTTGAGAATATTTTTGGTTTGATAATAGTAAAACAGAAGAATTTTCTCTATAATTCCCTTTCTATTTGCTGTAAATAACGAGATTTTTTTAAGTAAGTCAAGGAAGAATTTAGTGGTAAAAATAACCTTAAATATACAAAAAAGGCGGGATTTAATCCGCTTTTAATTCATTAATTGTTACTACTTAACCAATACCATTTTTTTTATATCTGTAAAGTTTTCGCCTGAAATACGGTAAAAATATACTCCTGAAGAAAGGTTACCGGCTTCAAACCTGTAACTGTAATTTCCGGGGTTTAATTTTTGATCAGCAAGTATTGATACTTCCCTGCCAAGAATATCATAAACTGCAAGTTTAACATTGCCTGAATGCGGTACAGAAAATTCTATATTTGTCACAGGATTGAATGGATTGGGATAATTTTGCATCAGCATAAACTTGGCGGGAATTCCGTTCCCGGTCTGCTGGATGCCGATAGGAGCCTGAACATATTTCATCACGATGGCATCTGATTGATCATTTACACCGGCAACAAAAACATTATTAATATTATCGACCGAAATGCAGCGGCCATTTTCCTGGTATGATGTGTTTACACTGCCGTTCTGTTTCATAGCCCAAATCATTGAGCCGGAATTATTATATTTTATAGTGGTAATATCCGAGCCTGCTGCAGATTCCCCGGAACCACCTGTAACATAAATATTACCGGAGCCATCCAGAGCAATACCTGTTGCAACATTATCCCCTGCAAGATAATCACCAATGTATCTTGCTGCCCATAAATAAGTACCGGCGGAATTATACTTAACTGTAATGTAGTCAAAATTTGAAACAGTGCTGAAAGAAAAACCTGTCATATAAATATTACCGGATGCATCAATTTTCATATCCCTTACAGCATCATATCCGTTAGATGCGGCGTTATAATATCTGACCCATTGCTGAACACCGGCATTATTATACTTAACCAATGCAATATTCACACCCTGGTTCAGGGTTTCAACATTTCCCGCCGTGTATACAAAACCCTGCGCATCTATAGCAATATTGGCTGCAATATCATTGCTATCGATACCGTTATCCAGATATTCCTGCATCATCTGAGTACCATCCGGCTGAAATTTCATAGTGACTATTTCCGAAAAATCATTCGAAGTAACATCCGTTCCGCAGGCAAAAACATTTCCTGAATTATCAGCTTTTATGTCAATTCCGCGGTCAAACCCGTTACCGCCGCCTGTAAAATCCCACTGAAATCCGCCTGAAGGATTGTATTTGACAATAAGTATATCAAAATCAGTAGCAGTATTACGGCTCATACCGCAAATGTATACATTATCTGCATTATCAAGGGTTATACTGGCTACATGATCATTTCCGTTACCAATGCCGTTATATGTTTTGGACCATATCAGGCTTCCGGTTGCGGCATTCCGTTTCATAACTATTATATCCCTGGCATTTAGTGTTGGCTCTGCATCCCCGGTTATATAAACGAAACCATTTTTATAAAGAATGCCAATACCGACATCCTGCCCGTCAGGAGGTGCTGAGCTGTAGTCGTGCTGCCACACCAGGCTGCCTGATGAATTATATTTCCTGATCAAAATATCCCTTCCGGTAACAGAGTTATATACAGTACCGGTAAGATATACATTACCGGAATCATCAACCGCAGATTTTGTGAAAAAATCCTCATTATTGATGGATCCGTTAACAGTATTAATCCACTGCTGGTAAACCTGTGAATTTGCTGTTTGAATCATTAAACATATAACTACTGCAAAAAATACTGATTTTATTTTTTTCATATTATATTTAAAATTATATTTCCTTTTTTACAATATAACTTCCGGTGCCAGGTTGAGTATTATTTACTGCAGACACCCTGAACATATATGTTTTCCCTTTTTGCAATCCTGAAATTATACATTTCGGCCTGGTTACAAAATCCACCTGTTCCCATACTTTCCTGATGTTATGGCTGCAAATTTCCACTGTATAGCCTGAAGCTTTTTTTACGGCATTCCATGTCAGAATTATTTCACCGTTCAGCTCACCATTAACTGCCTTTAAAGATACATTAGTTTTCATTAATTACTTATTACAGTTAAATAAATATTCATCAGCACTGCAATAATAAGATGAACGGAATATCACAAGGAAAGAAACTTTTTTATAATTGTTCCCCGGATTTTCTTAACAAAGAGTGTTAATTATTTAAAAAGATTAAATTTTTAAAATTCTCTGTTCCGATAAACTTAGAAATTGAAATTTTTGACGGGATGTTTTGTAAAGCAGTGCTTTTAAATCAAAAAAACATTAATTTTAGCAGAAATTAATACCCGTTTTAAGGGAAAAAAATCAGCTTAATATTTTGAAAAACAGCAACCTGATAGAAATTTTTAAATCTTTTTCACCGAAGGAAATGAAGGAGTTTAAATACTTTGTATCATCTCCTTATTTTAATACTAATGAAAGTGTAATATTATTATTTGAATTTATAAGGAAACAATACCCTGAGTTTCCGGATGATAAAATTGAAAAAGAATATGTTTATTCCAGGGTATTTAACGGCACGAAGTACAATGACGGCTTTATGAGAAAAGTTATGCACAGCCTGTTCCAGCTGGCAGAAAAGTATATTTCAATCCAGGGATTCACAGGAAACAGCCAGGCTGTAAATGATATGCTTCTTCAGCAGTATTATTTAAGGAACTGCTTTTCGCTGTTTTTAAAGACACGGAAAAATAATTTACCGGCAGATAACAATTCCGGACTGATGAGTTCTGAACAGTTTTACTACAGTTATTTATCATCATACCGTTACCTTGCTTACGGGGCTGAACACAAGAACGTGGATTTTATAAAATTTGCGGGAAAGAACGACCTGCTTGAGCCTTTTGAATACCTGCAGGGACATTATTATTCTTCTGTAATGAATTTATATGAATATTACATGAACACGCAAAGGATGGCAAAATTTGAAATAGATGATAAATATTTTGAGAACATCTTTAATTCCTTCGATAAAAATGTAATATCCAGATTTCCCTTTTTAAAGATACATTATAATTTGATAAAGATGTTAAAGGAGCCTTTAAATGAGGAATATTTTTATGAAAATAAAAAGCTCCTCCGGGAAAATGAATCACCGATAGCGCCAATTGACCTTGAAAACATATACATCAATATGCAGAATTACTGCATGAGAAAGATCCGCGCAAACAGGGAGGAATATTCCCGGGAACTTTTTGAGATCTATAAAATGGAGCTTGCAAACAATGAATTTTCGGCAGAGAAAAATATCTCTGTTATTTTATACCGGAATATTGTATTCACATCACTGCAAATTTCAGAAACTGAATTTGCAGAAAATTTTGCAGAAAAGTATAAGGACTTTCTGCCTGAAGAAAATATTTCAAGCTATTATTACGCAAAAGCACATGTATTGTTAAAGAAAGGTAATTTTGAAGAAATAGGAAAGTACCTCAGCAGGATAAAAAGCTCTGATGAAATGCTGAAAGCTGACATTAAATCAATGTATATTCTGCTGTATTACGAAACTGATGCTTTAGACCAGTTGTATTCGATTATCGATACTTTCCGTCACTTTTTAAAAAATAACACGGGAATTTCTGATGAAAAGAAAAAATCTATACAGCCTTGTT
>LLZO01000385.1 GCA_001567545.1 Candidatus Tepidiaquacellales bacterium OLB5 | reverse complement strand
AAAAAGGCGGGATATTTCGGATATTAATAACAACCAGTGCTGTTATTTTATATTTTTTTACTATGTTAAATTATCAATTTTTTAAATTCATTCCCTGAAGTCAGATTAAACTTTTTTAATTTATTTATGTCTTATTGCTATAGATAAATAATCTAAAGGAGAAATAATGAAAATATTTTCAAAATTTGCAGTATTTTTAATGTTATTTGTTGCAGTTTCCGGCATTTATTCACAGAATTTGGGAAAAGTAAAAGCTACAATCAGCGATATGCCCAACCAGATGCAGGCAGGTTCAAGTACTACAGTCACAGTTACAATTACCAATATCGGGAAAAATAAATGGACTAATGAGAATATTTATTCCCATGAGCTTGGTGCCTTCGAAATTAAAAAAGACTGGACAGGGACGTGGGAGCTTGAACCGGGGCAAAGCAAAGACCTACAATATACTGTTACAGCCCCTAATACTTCAGGGAGTTACAAAATGAGGATCGTTATTTATAACGGTGATAAGAAAATTGGCTACAGAAGCAAAAAAGTCGAAGTTATCAGTTTAACCGGAAAATAATTATATTATTAAAAATGCAAAAAAGGCAGGTTATAACCTGCCTTTTTTATAAATTGAATTACAATAATAAATACCCTAACTTTGCTAATATTCCAAAAAAATTCCGATTATTATGCTGAAAATCATATATCACGGGCATTCTGCCCTGGAAGTTATTTCTGAAAAACACAATATCCTGATCGACCCTTTTATTACAGGAAACCCCAAAGCTAAAGTAAAAGCATCCGCACTTAAACCGGATTTTATTATTTTAACACATGCACACGGCGACCATTTTGGTGATACTATTGAGCTGGCTAAAAATAATGATGCAACTGTAATTGCCACACATGAACTTTCCGAATATCTTATTACCAAAGGATGCAAGTCTCACGGTATGGGCATAGGAGGACAAAGAGAATTTGATTTCGGAAAAGTTAAATTCACAATTGCTCATCACAGCAACTCTCTTGAAAGCGAAAGATTATATATGGGAGAGCCTGCAGGGGTAATAATTAATACAGGCGGCAAAACTATTTATCATGCAGGTGATACAGGACTGTTCCTTGATATGAAGCTGATAGGAGAAATGCACGCAATAGATCATGCTTTTTTACCTATTGGCGATAATTATACTATGGGAATAGACGATGCTGTGAAAGCAGCGGAATTCATCAACTGTAAATCAGTTTCTCCGGTTCATTACGGTACTTTTCCGGTAATAGATACAGACCCGAATGAATTCCGGCGTAAAATAGAATCAATTGGAAAAAAATGCGTAATTCTTCCGATAGGCGAAGAAGTAGAAATATAAGGCAAAACAGTTGTCAAAAGTAATATCAATAGCAAATCAAAAAGGCGGGGTCGGCAAAACCACAACTGCAGTTAATTTATGCGCTGCGCTTGCAGCAAGCGGGTGTAAGATACTGCTTGTTGATATTGACCCGCAGTCAAATGCCACTTCGGGAATGGGTTTCCCTACTAACTCAATGCACGGTTCTGTTTATGAACTGCTGACAGGGGCAAGGAATCCGAAGGAATGCATTACTGAAACTGATGTTCAAAACCTGTTTCTTATAAGATCAAATATAAACCTTGTTGGTATAGAAATAGAAATAGTTTCTATGGCTGAGCGTGAATATATTCTTAAAAAAAGGCTTGAAGAAATTAAGGATTATTTTGATTTTATATTTATTGACTGTCCCCCTTCTTTAAGCTTAATAACTTTGAATTCTCTTGTTGCTTCAGATTCTGTATTAATTCCTGTTCAAAGCGAATATTATGCACTGGAAGGATTAACAATGCTTTTGAACACTATAAAAATGATAAAAAGCAGGCTGAACCCTGAACTGGAAATTGAAGGTTACCTTTTAACAATGTTCGATGCAAGGTTACGGCTTTCCAACCAGGTAGCAACAGAGCTTGAAAAATATTTCCAGGAAAAGCTGTATCCTGTAAAGGTTATGAGAAATGTAAAGATCAGCGAGTCTCCTTCATACGGCAAACCTGTTGTTGTATATGACCCTCTTTCTGTAGGAGCTAAAAACTACACAGAGCTTGCCAATGAATTCTTAAGACGCAACGGCAGGGAACACCAGCAGAGATTTGATAATATATTAACATACGATGCCCCGAATTTTGAAGTAGTTAAAAAGGAAAATAATAAAGAAGAAAACCTTAATAATGACAGCAGCAATATTAATCAACTTAACAGGCAGTAAATTAATTTTTGATTTATGTCAAAAGATAAAATAAAAGGCGGATTGGGAAAAGGGCTGGATGTATTGTTCGGCGGAAATGATTCAGAAAGCAGGAACACATCCCCTGAAAACATCACAGAAATGAACCCGGTTCATAGTGATGAGAACATATTATTTATCGAACTGGGTAAGATCAATTCTAACCCATATCAGCCAAGGAAGGAATTTGATGACAGCGAGCTTAAAGATCTTGCGGCATCAATAAAACAAAAAGGTGTAATCCAGGCAATTACAGTCAGAAAACTTGAGAACGGAAATTTTGAGCTTATTTCAGGTGAACGCAGATTAAGGGCTTCAAAATTAGCAGGTATAGAAAAAATTCCCGCTTACATCATAGATGTAAGCACTAAAGAAGACCTCCTGGAAATTGCGCTCATAGAGAATATACAAAGATCTGACCTGAATGCAATTGAAGTTGCTGAAGCATATAAAAGGCTGATTGATGAATGCAGCTTAAAACAGGATGACGTTGCATTTAAAGTCGGCAAATCAAGAAGCGCAGTTACTAATACTTTAAGGCTTTTGACGCTTCCTGATGAAATAAAACACAGCATTAAAAAAGGGGAAATTTCCGAAGGACATGCCAGAACCATACTTGCCCTAGATACTGATGTTGAACGCCTGCTTTTGTGGAAAAGAATAACACAGGAAAGCCTTAGTGTCAGAAAAACCGAAGAGCTGGCTAAAAAGAAAAAAAGCAAAGCTGGCGGCAGGGAAAAGAAAATTTATGAAATAACCGACCAGAATAAAGCTGCTATAAAATTCCTGGAAGAAAAATTTATGGAGCATTTTGGCACCAGGGTAAGGTTAAGCCCGTCTTCCCCAACAACAGGAAGCATTGTTATTGAATATTATACTGCTGAAGATCTTGAACGTATAATTGATCTTTGTAAAAAATAATATTTTTTGTTTATGAAAATTAAATTTTATCATTTAATTTTGCTGCTGCTGGTAACTGCTGATTTATTCGCAGCAATAGATTTCTATTACTACAACAATACCCCTGTTCAGCTTCAGCAAAGAAACGATAAAATAGCAGTCATTATTGATAATAATTCTTTTAATGCAGAAAATACTGCAAATCGTATAAAAAGCAGGCTCAATTTTAACGATACTGTTAAAGTTGCTGATAATAATGTAATTGTTATTACTCTTTCATCACCAGGTGTCTTTTCCCGTGTTAATTCAGCCATTCAAACATTAACCGGAATCAGCGGTATAAAATTTATTACACCAACATATTACGGTTCTTCAAGAAAAGTAATACAGGTGCCAACCGATGAATTTATTGTAAGACTTAAAAATGAAAATGATTTAACTGCCCTGAACAACCTGAATACACTAAACAGGTGTATTATAATTGGAAACGTTGGTGATAAAAAAGGTTTTCTAATTAAATCGCTGCCGGGTGTTACACTAAATGCACTGGAGCTTTCCGATATTTACTACAATTCAACAATATTTGAATACTCACAGCCGAATTTTCTTTATCCTGACTTTTGTTTGCTGCACTATACACCAAATGATGCTTTTTATACTTCTCAGTGGGCATTAAATAATACAGGACAAAGCGTTTCTACCGGCGGTGTAACCGGTGCCGGTGATGCCACAACAACAACAGGTATCGCAGGTGCAGATATGCGAGTAAGCCAGGCATGGGATTATACTTTAGGGTCTTCATCAATAGAAATAGGTGTACTTGATACCGGTATTGATTCTACTCATCCTGATTTCCAGTCTGCCGGCCATCTGTTAGCAGGTTACGATGGATATTATAATACAAATACAGTCCCCCGTGATTCCGGAAGCCACGGTACTTGTACTGCAGGTCTTATCGGTGCTGTTACAAATAACTCTCTGGGAACTGCCGGAATAGCGCCGAACTGTAAACTGATGTCATTAAGGGTTTTTAATGCAGCCGGCAGTGCAACTGATCTTGGCATTGCCCGAGCATTTGATACAGCCAGAGTCAGAGGAATTGATGTTTTAAGCAACAGCTGGGGAGGAGGTACTGCCTCCAGTACAATTACCAATGCTATTAACAGCGCCGCAACCAGCGGAAGAGGCGGTTTAGGGTGTATAATCCTCTTTTCCTCCGGAAATGACGGAAGCAACCCTCCTTCATATCCTTCTTATCTTGATAATGTAATTTGTGTCGGGGCATCAACAACACATGACCAGAAAAAAGCAGCCGGAACCGGCAATCAATACTGGTGGGGCGGTAATTACGGAGAAAGTGTATCAACCGGCGATATTGAATGTGCTGCACCTACAGTATGTTATACAACTGATGTTCAGGGAACAAGCGGTTATAATACTTCCGGGGGAACAACAGGAAATTATTATTCTGTGTTCAACGGTACTTCATGTTCCTGCCCAAATGCTGCCGGGGTTGCTGCGCTTGTACTTTCAGTAAACACATCTCAAACAAGGCTTCAGGTAACTGAAAATCTTCTTCGCGGCTGCGATAAAATAGATAATGTGCCGTATTCAACTACTAAAACTTACGGCAAATGGAATGCTTACTTTGGTTACGGAAGGATAAATGCATATAATTCAGTCAGGCTTGCAGCAGGTGTTGATATTACACCTCCATCTATCAATCATACCAATGCAGCAAGTCACAACAGCACCTACATGACATTGCTTACGGCTAATATCACCGATCAGGATGGCTCATCTGTGCCGGCATCAGGCAGTAACAGACCCATGGTTATTTACCGTTCGAATAAAAATAATGCCGGCTGGAGCTCATTTGATTCTGTTTATGCAACATCAAATTCCGGTAACGATTTTTATTTCAATATCCCCTGCTTTGGATGGGAAACTGAAGTACAATATTATCTTAAGGCTGCAGATAATTCAGGAAATATTTCATATTTCCCCAAAGGTGCGCCTAATTCATTCTGGCTGTGTTACTTTGCTGTTGGCAGCTTAACTGAAACAACAAACAGGCTTGTTTCATGGAGCCCTAATGATAATGCTGCTAGTAATTTCACCAAATATAAATTTTGGAGTTTATAAAATTCTCAGTACCAAAGTCAGAATATACTTAAGACACACCTGGGTAAGCGATATTATACTTTACATATGGTCACCTAACGGTGATAATAATAATAACAGGAAATGCCTGTTTTCCGAAAACGGCGGTTCACTTGATAATATTACAGGTGCAATTGTATCAGATTCTGCCTCGCAATTCTGGAAAGACGGTACACCTCCATACACGAACGGGACATACTACCCTGAAATAACCATGAGGGGTTACAACGGAACTTATTCATCCGGTAACTGGAGATTTTTGAATATGGATATAGCTGCCGGTGATGCTCCGACATATGACAGTTTAAGAATTACATTCACAAGAACGTCAGGAACATTATCAACATCTGCGAGAGTTAACAGCAGTGCGGATACAACTATTGATTTCGGAATAATTCCAATAGCTTCATATGTTGATAAGAATTTTTACCTTAAAAATTCCGGTAATTCTAATTTAACTGTAAGCGCTGTTAACTTTACAGGTTCCTATTCGGCTAATTTTTCACTTTTAACATCATTGCCGGGAGCAATTGTACCCGGAGACAGCGGTTTGTTTACCGTAAGAGCAACAAGTATTTATACTTTTGACAGAAGCAGCAGCTCTGATGACTTAGATGCTGCAAACGGAAATATGGTATTAACTACCAATGATCCTTCAAAAACAAATCTTAGTGTTACACTTTTAACAGACTATGCACTGCCGGTATCATTGATTTCATTTGAACTATTTGCAGTCAACAGGGATGTAAAGTTAACATGGGCCACTTCTGAAGAGCAAAATAATTCAGGTTTTGAAGTACAGCGCCAATTTATTGATAAAAACGGAAATGTTTCAGGATGGAACAAAGCGGGATTTGTTCAGGGTAACGGAAATACTACTGAAATTAAATATTACAGCTTCACAGATCCCAAACCCGGAAACGGAAAATTTAATTACCGCCTTAAGCAAATTGATTACAACGGTAATTATGAATTTTTTAATGCGCCTTACCCGGTTGAAATCGGCAAACCCGGCAATTTTGATCTGTCACAGAATTATCCTAATCCTTCCAATCCGGTAAGCAGTATTGATTACCAGGTCCCCGCTGATGCAGATGTTAATATTTCTGTATATGACCTGACAGGCCGGCTTGTGAAAATGCTGGTTAATTCAAAATTGGAAGCCGGGTATTACACAGCTGTTTTTGACGGTACAAATATTGCAAGCGGTATTTATATATACCGAATAACTGCAAAATCTCAAAACAGCAGCTTCAGCTCGGTTAAAAAGCTGGTATTGATAAAATAATTAAGGGCATCCCGGTTTAATTTTTTGATCTAATTTTGATATTAAAAAGCTGAAAATTTAATAAATTTTCAGCTTTTTGTTTTATATTTATACCCTTCAATAATAAATTTATGATAAATTTCGTTTTTTTCATCTGCTGCAGGGAAGTTAAATTGCATTATTAAATTTAAAACTATATTAATTTAACTAACTTAATTAACTATTCTAAAATGAAAAAACTTTTAATTCTCACAGCAATTTTTATTGCTATCAGCGTCTCAACTTTTTCACAGACATACCAGAAATCTTTTGCATCGCTTGGCGGAGTTATTTCAATCCCCGTTGGCGATATATCCGATGCATGGGGTGTAGGGTTCAATATCCATGGTAATGCGGGATATGTATTCCACCAAAACATAGCTGCAAGGCTTGACCTTCAGTATAACACATTTCCTTATAAGGAATCAGGTGACTACACAGGCTACAGCCTTAAATCAACATCAATAATGGGTGATGTTATGGTCGGATTGTTCAATAAGGATGCAGATATAAAACCATACGGCCTGGCCGGTTTGGGGCTTTACCTGAACAGCGTAAGCGATATGAAATACCAGGGTGTAACATATTACAGGGGCTCGAGCGAAACAAACTTCGGGATGAAGTTCGGCGGCGGTGTTGCATTCAAAGTATCACCAAAACTCTCACTTTTTGGTGAAACCAGCTTCAACATCATCTTTGGAGAAGGTACAGCAAATTACCTGCCTATCAAAGCCGGTGCAACAATTAACTTTTAATAAATAATTAACTATGAGGTAACTTAAGTTTTTCAATTCACCGGATGACGTTAAGTCATCCGGTGAGTAAAACCTGAAGCTTAATGATACCACGAAAAAAACAAAAGAAAATGAATAATCAATTAAATAAAGTATTAATAGATTCTTATATGGAATCAAAAGCAGGTTTTCCGTACATCAATAAAGAAGATGTAACATTTGTAGATGTAAAAAATATTATGCCTTACGGCAAAGAAGTTGCGGTATTTAACGGGTTTGAAAACAACTCCAATGTATCGTTTTTCCTTTGTGATTTTTCGCCGGGAATAGGACCCAAAAAACACCGCCATCCGTACGAAGAAACTTTTATAGTACTTGAAGGAGAAATGGAAGCAAAAGTTGACGGTAAAACTTATATTGTAAAAGAAGGAAACATAATGGTAGTACCTGCCGGCAAATGGCATGAGTTCACAAATAAAACAGATAAAAAAATTAAGACAGTGAACATTCACCCGGTTGCAGTTATGGATACCGAGTGGTATGATGATCAGTCAGTTTAAAATAAATTAATCCCCGGTTCACACATTTCAACATAACCTCCATAATAAGAATATAGCTACATCGTTCTCATCATTTATTACCCCAAAACAAAAGGCAGCCTAACAAACTGTCTTTTTCTTTTGAAGAAAAATGTGAATCATAATCAATATGAAAAATCAGGAATTTTTTTGTCCTTCAATATTTTGTTTGCAATATAGCTAACCCTTGAATCAGGGTTTTTCTTTGCTAATTTTTCCAAGAACTGAATCATCAAATTTTCTTCTTTTAGATAATCTCTAAGAAAAAAAGAATAATGGAAAAGATGTACATCGGTATACCATGCATTCGGATTAACTCCAAATAAATATGACATGTCTTTATTCATTAGTTTATAATCACCTTCATAATATTTATTCAGTGATGTTAATTCATAATATGCAAGATTTAAATATGATTTATTTCTGCTGTCATATAAAAATTCTCTCCATTTTAAGAATCTTTCATATTTATTTTTAATTGCTGAATATTCCTTGAAACGATTATAGCTGTCATCATTTTCATCATACCCTATTGTTAATTTCACTGTGTCTGACCCTTTCATATAAACAGAATATGACCCAGGTTCAAAATAAGTTGAATATCCTATATGTTTATCTGTAAATATCGGAACTCCATAGGATGTATATGAACCACCGGGTTTAATTGGAATAGGATTTCCGATACAATCAATAATAAGCCCTTGAACTCTATTTGGCACCCCATAATCATCTTTAAAAATTAACCTATTTGAAATATCATCTTCAAGAGAACAATTATATATTAATGTATGCGGTATTGTGTCATTATTGATATATTTAACTCTTGCTACAATAAGTTCTGAATAATTATAAACGGTTTTTTCAATACTTAATTTTAGAGTCAGTTTATTCTCCTGAGAAAATAAACTTGAACTTATAATAAGTAAGAAGAGCGTTAGGAGAAAGGATATTTTTGTTTTCATAATTACAAAAATAAGGGGTTTTTATAGAAAATGTAATAAAAAATTAAGGCATTCTTTTAAATCTGTTAATCTGCAAAATGTTAAATCTGATGAATCCGTTTAATCTGCGATCACATCCTCTCCGGTGCTGATATTCCTATAATATCAAAACCGTTCTTAAGAACAATACGTGCGGCTTCGCAGAGCTTTAATCTTGCAAATGAAAGCTCTTTAGCTTCAGCATCAATTACGCGGTTGTTGTGATAAAACCTGTGATAATTTTCAGCTGCTTCATTCAGATAAGTGATAATTTTATGCGGCTCTAAAGTAGCTGCTGCTGCTGCAACTGTTTCCGGGAACAATACAAGCACTTTTATCAGGCTTATTGCTTCAGGTGTATCAAGCAGGCTGTAATTAATGCTGCCGGCTGAGCTGTAATCTGGAAATATTTCTGCAGCATTGCGGAGAATACTGCAAATCCTTGCATGTGCATACTGCAGGTAAAAAACCGGGTTTTTATCTGACTGCTCGCGCGCAAGAGCTATATCAAACTCAAGGTGGGTATTAGCGCTGCGCATGACAAAAAAGAACTGTGTCACATCAGCCCCGATATCTTCTATCAGGTCATCCAGTGTATAAACATTATCAGCGCGCTTGCTCATCTTTACAGGCTTGCCATCCTGAACAAATGTAACCATCTGGTGAATAATTACTTTTATTTTTGAAGAATCATATCCCAGTCCTTCTATACCAGCCAGAACTTCTTTGTAAGTATCACCATGGTCAGCCCCGAAAATATCTATTATAAGATCATATCCCCTCTTAAGCTTATCTATATGGTAAGCCATATCCGGAAGCCTGTAAGTCGGTTCGCCGGTCGCCTTTACAATCACTTTATCGGCAGCATCTTTTTTATTCTTCAGCAGTTCGCTGGTTTTAAGCCAGATTGCTCCGTCTTTTTCGTATGAAAGTCCCCGTTTCTTGAATTCTTCCAGAGTTTCGGTTATCTTACCGGTTTCATAAAGTGTGCTTTCATTAAAAAATATATCGTGGTGAATCCCGAATGAATCCAGTGTATGCCTTATAGATTTGAAACACCAGTTCTCCCCTGCTTCGCGGAAAATTTTATCATCAGCATCAATCAGTTTATCATCATGTTCTTTTGCCAGAATGGCAGCAATTTCTTTAACATAATCACCTGCATAGCCATCTTCCGGAAAAGGATAATCAGGCTCAAATAACTGGCGGTATCTTGCATAAACCGACTTTGCAAGGTTTTCCATCTGTTTACCTGCATTATTGTAATAATATTCGCGTGTTACTTTGTAACCAGTCCACTCCAGCAGGTTAGCTATTGCTTTGCCTAACGCTGTTTGCCTGCCGTGCCCGGTATGCAATTCACCCGTTGGATTTGCGCTTACCCATTCAATATCTGCTGTTTTACCGGAATTATCATTTAACCTTCCGAAGTTTCCTTTTAACTCATTTATTTCTGTTAGCTTTTCAGTGTAATATTTATCAGCAATAAACAGATTAATAAAGCCCGGTCCGGCAATTGATGCTTTCGTAATAAATTCATCAGGCAGGGCAAGCTGTTCAAGGATTGACTGCGCAAATTCCTTTGGATTTCTGCCAAGCTTTTTGGCATACATCATAGCAGCATTGCATGAAATATCACCGTGTAAAGGGTCTTTAGGTCTTTCAAGTATAACAGCAGGTTCATGGATACCAAGGGACCTGAGCGCATTTTTAATTTTTTCCGAAACGTATTGTTTAATATCCAAAATCAATTGATTTTAAGCATCTAGTATTTTTAAAACATGTTTTGTACAGAACATTAAGAATAATCATTAATTCTAAATTAAGAAGGGTTCAATCTGAACCCTTGATAAACAAATTATAATATAAAATTGGACAAAATTATGCGGTAACAGCTTCTGCAGCACCAACAACCATCCCAAGCTCACCGATCTGGTCATAGCTCATGCCTGCAAAAGCTGGAACTTTTGCTGCAATATCGTCAAAAACATCTTCTGTATTTGTATACCCGAAATCATGTCCCATAGCATTAGCAGCCTGGCAAATTACCTTCCATGCGGGGCGTGCATTGTATCTAGTGCCTTTAGTCCACCTGTCATTATGAGAGCCGAATTTATCCAGCCTGCTTACAGAAAACTCACCGGGCAATCTCTCCTGTTCAAGTGATGCAACTGCGGGCCTTATGCGCTGCACCCTGTTCTGAAAATTAACAAATGTTCCGTTTATCTCTGCATATGTTGATGCCGGCAGAATTGCAGTTGCTTTATGGCTGTATTCATGGAAATTACTTATCTGCAGAACAGCTACCTCAATAGCTTTTGCAATTTCTTCAGTTCTTTCCAGCCTGCCAAGGCTGTCGTTGAGAACGTAAACCATTTTTATCTGCCTGCTAAGCAGCTTATCAATGAACTTTGTATTAATAGGTTCAATACCAAGAAGATTTAAGCCTGTGGAATTGGGGGTTTTATCTGCCCTTAATAAAAGCTTGTCATCTTCACCCTGGATATTGGGTATATAAACTATATTATCAGTGCCAACTATTTCCTTTGCAAAGCGCTGCAGAACAAAATTATCTTCAAGTGTTGAATAAGGTGAAGCAATAAAAGCAATTTCATCAGACCTGTAATTTTTTATTTCTGAAATTATCCTTGCAATTACGTCATCCCATTCTACAGGTTTTAATCCTGAGCCTTCACCGGTAACGTTTTCTTCACGCATCATAGGTGAATTTACCCTTGTATTCTCATCATTAATAAACTTATAGGTATTAAGCCTGCCGTAGTCACACATCCAGTACTGGTTTACATCCATATTTTCGCGCGGAATTAATCTCTTTACAATGTTATCCCTTACCCATACTTCCATATTACAGCCTCTTGCGCATCCAGTGCAGATACTGTTTGTATGGCTCATATCCCAGACTCTTGCACGGAAACGGAAATCACGGGAAGTAAGTGCTCCAACAGGGCAAAGTTCAATAACATTCATAGAATACGGGTTATCAAGCTTTTTACCGGGGAAAGTCTCGATGGTAACTTTTTCTCCGCGGTTTACAAATGTAAGCTGGGGGTCGCCAACTACTTCTTCGCAATATCTTATGCAGCGTGAGCAGCTTATGCAGCGTTCCTGGTCAAACATTACATTCGGACCAAGCTCAACACGTTTATCCTTGTGATTTTTTGTTTCGTCAAATCTTGATTTGCCTATGCTGTATTTATAAGCGTAGTCCTGCAGCTTGCATTCACCTGCTTCATCACATATAGGGCAGTCAAGCGGATGGTTTATTAAAAGAAATTCCATTACTGCATTGCGCATTGCAATTGCTTTAGGAGAGTTTGTATGTACAACCATTCCATCATTGATCTGCGTGGCGCATGCAATCATTCCCTTAGGCGCTTTTTCAACTTCCACTAAACAAATACGGCAGTTTCCTGCAACACTTAATGAGGGGTGCCAGCAGAAATGGGGAATTTCAATTCCCGCAGCTTTTGCTGCTTCAATTATAGTCTGTCCCGGTTTAAATTCCAGTTCTTTTCCGTCGAGTAAAAATGTAGGCATAATCTGATTTTTTGTGAAATTATTCATCAAATTTACCTGTTTTAAAAGGTTTTATCAATATAAATATCTTATCCGGTTTTATTTTTAAAATAGTGTTTTACTGACTAAATTTGAACATTTTTAATAATAACGCTAATTTATATCTTTGTCATTTTAAATAAAATTCAGGGATATTTTATTGAAACCATTAAGAAAACTGTATGACTGGGTGCTTCACTGGGCGGAAACTCCGTACGGCCTGGTTGCATTATTTATATTATCATTTATTGAATCTTCTTTTTTTCCAATACCCCCCGATGCATTATTAATTGCATTATGTTTAGGAAGCCGTAAATTATCATTTAAGTTTGCGCTATACTGCACTATTGCATCAGTGTTGGGAGCATTGGGAGGATATTCTATCGGTCATTTCCTATGGTATAATACAGCAGGTGATTTTACCTGGATTGCAAAATTCTTCTTTGACCATATTCCCGGATTTACTCAGCAGGCTTTTAATGAAATTGAAATACAGTATAAGAAATGGGACTTCTGGATAATTTTTACAGCAGGATTTACACCTATTCCATATAAACTGTTTACAATAACCAGCGGAATTTTCAATATCAATATCCCGATGTTCATTATAGCATCAGTTGTAAGCCGCGGAGCAAGATTTTTCCTTGTAGCTTTCCTGATCTGGAAATTCGGTGAAAAGATAAGGAATTTTATTGATAAATATTTCAACATACTTGCGCTTGTATTTACAGCTTTGCTGATTGGCGGATTTGTGCTTGTTAAATACGCCGTTTAAAATATTTAATTATTATACTTTTAACTCCCTGATACAGGGAGTTTTTATTTATTTTATAATATATTCCCCATGAAATATATTATAAATATATATTTTTTCAGTATTATACGATTTGTTATTTATATTCAGAATTTACTTTAGTTTATCATTTTACCTTTACCATATGATTTTTTTTACATCCTGTTACAATTCATACAAACTGAATTACAATCTGCTGACTAAATTTGTGCAGATTTATATTAGTTAAGTAATAATAATAAATGAAAATTTCAGCGATAATAACCAGGCCATTTTTTGATACATTAAAAATTATAGTATACACGGTATTTTTTATTGCATCAATGATAGCAGGTTCTAAAACTTTTGCACAGCACGAAGATGCACCAAAAGATATAAATGAATCTCCGGCAGTTAATCAGCATGGGGGCCAAAATGACGATGACCCAATGGGTAAAAAACCGGGTCCTTTCAGTGATATAAAAAATGAATCAGAGCTGATGGCTGAGGATATGAGTAAAATGCTGGCTGAAAGGCTAAACTTAACTGATGACCAAAAAACGAAATTGTATTCTGCAGTACTGGATTATGCATCATCTCATGACCGCTCAACATTCAGCCACAATGAGCTTGATAATAAGATTGAAGCGCTGTTAACTTCAGAACAAAAAAATAATTACCGTGAATATTTAAGGACTGCACCTGAAAGGAATACTCCTGTACACTATCAAATTAATGAAAATGCTAAACCGGTAAATTAATTTTATATAACCGGAACAATAATATTCATTCTTTAGTACAACTATCAAACACTAAATAATGAAAATGAAAAAGTGTTACACAATTCTTCAAACTCACCAATATCCTCTGTGCCGCTAAAGTAACCCAAATTACTTAGCGGCTTTTTTTTGCCCTTTTGGAACATACCTCAATTAATAAAAAATGTACAATCGCCTGATGAAATATTTGTCATTTATTCCAATTTTTCAGCAATTTTTACATTTTAAGATTGTTTTTGCAAACATTAATGGTTAATTTTGAACGATATTTTTATGAATACTCAAAATTTGAAAGGATTTCGTGGAAGAGCTTCATCAAACCGTGAAAACGGCAGAAAAACCATTACAGGAAAATGTTGAATTAACAGGAAACGAGAAAAATAACGGTACTTTTAAACCGGCAGAAACAGAAAATAAAAGCAAAGGTAAATCCGGTTATAAAAACGGCTTCAAAAACAGCAAATCAAAAAACGGTAAAAAAGTAATTGTAAACCAGCAAAATAAAGAAACTACGCAGGAACAAAAACCGCAAAATAAAAAGTATTTCAGAAAAAACCCCAATCACAGGCGTTTTTTCAGCCGTGATAACAGGCAAAACCAGCAGTCACAGCAGCTTAATCTTTCCAATAAATCTATTAGTGTAATTGTACCGCTTTACAATGAAGAAGAATCATTGGTCGAGCTTTCTGTAGCATTAAAAAAAGTTCTGGACAGCTTAAGGTGCAATTGGGAAGTATGGTTCATTGACGACGGTTCAACTGATGAATCATTTAAAAAGATTCAGGAAATTAACCGTGTGAACAGCCGCTTTAAATGCTTAAAGTTCAAACGGAATTACGGAAAATCAGCTGCGCTGCAGGAAGGCTTTAAAGCTGCCAAGGGCGACTATGTTATAACAATGGATGCAGATCTTCAGGACGACCCTGAGGAAATCCCTGCATTAATTGCAAAACTTAATGAAGGTTTCGATCTGGTTTCAGGCTGGAAAAAAGTCCGCCATGACCCGTTCATAAAAAAGCATACTTCAAAATTATTCAACGGTGTTACAAGCATGATGGTAGGCTTAAAACTGCATGATTATAACTGCGGTTTAAAAGCATATGTGCGCGATGTTGTAAAGAATGTAAGAGTTTATGGAGAAATGCACAGGTATATTCCGGCACTTGCCCACTTATCAGGATTCCGGGTAACAGAAATAGCAGTTACCCATCATGAACGCAAATACGGAAAGACAAAATACGGACTTTCAAGGTTCTTCAACGGGTTGTTTGACCTGATTACAGTTTTATTCACAACCAAATATATTAAACGTCCTCTTCATTTATTCGGATTTTTAGGTGTATTAAGCTCATTTGCAGGATTCTGTATAATAGCTTATTTAACCATCCTGAAATTCGTTGAATCTACCCCTATCAGCGGCAGGCCTTTATTTTTTGTCGGTATTTTAATGGCAATTGTAGGAGTACAGTTCTTCTCTATCGGTTTAATAGGAGAAATGATCACAAAGACATCTGCTGATACAGAAAATGTAATTATAGAACAGACAATAAATAAGAATACTTAACAATTAATGTCTAATATCGGCAGGTTTGCAGTTGTATCCCCAAAAGCAGAGCTTGGCAGCAATGTTATTATAAAAGATTTTGCTGTTATAGAAGATGATGTAGTTTTAGGAAATGATACAGTTGTGGAACAGAATGCAATTATTAAAAGCGGGACTACAATAGGCAGCAGCTGCAGAATTTATAACGGAGCAGTTGTAGGATCAGATCCGCAGGACCTGAAATACAAAAACGAACCAACCCGTTTATTTATTGGTGATAACACTGTTGTAAGGGAGTATGCTACAATAGCGAGGGGAACTGCGTATTCCGGTAAAACTACAGTCGGTAAAAATACCTATATAATGAACTACTCACACATTGCTCATGATGATATTATCGGGGATAATGTTATACTGGTAAATTGTGTGGAAATTGCGGGGCATGTAACCATAGAAGACTGGGTATATGTAAGTACACTGGTCGGCATTCACCAGTTTGTAAAAGTTGGCAGGCACAGTTTGATCTCATACATATCAAAAGTAACGCAGGATATCCCGCCCTTTATTATAGCAGGCGGAAATCCGCTTACTTATATGGGTCTCAACCTGGTTGGATTAAGAAGGCGCGGCTTTACAAATGAAAGAATAGCAAAGATAAAAGAAGCCTACAGTTATATTTATTCGGATAAATATAATGTAAGCGATTCTCTTAAAGCAATAAAGGATTCAATGGAAATTAACGAAGATATCGGGCATATTCTCAGCTTTATTGAAACCTCTGAAAGAGGAATTGTAAGAAACCGCTGATTTTTTTTATTTTACATAAATTTCTGAATTTTAAAAAAAAGATCAAATAATTGATTAGCAGTAAAGCAATAATATCTCCTAAAGCAATTATAGGAAGCAGTACAGTTATTAAAGATTTTGCCATTATCGAAGATGATGTGCAGATTGGGGAAAACTGCGAAATACATTATAATGCTCAGGTTGAAAGCGGTGCAAGAATCGGCAATGGTGTGAAGATTTTTAAAAGTGCAGTTATCAGCTGTGTACCGCAGGATAAAAAATTCAATAATGAATATTCTGTTCTTGAAATTGGTGATAATACCGTTATCAGAGAGTTTGCTACATTAAGCCGCGGCACAAGCGCGCTTGGCAGATCTGCCATAGGCAGCAACTGCCTTGTTATGTCATATGTTCATGTAGCGCACGATTCAATAATAGGGAGTAATGTTATTCTGGCTAATTCTGTTAATATGGGAGGACATGTTTATATTGATGACTGGGCAACTGTTGGCGGAATGGTTGGAATACACCAGTTTGTTAAAATTGGCGCACATTCATTTATTGCATTCGGATCAAGAGTAACACAGGATGTACCTCCTTACATACTTGCTGGCGGTACTAATCTTGGATATAAAGGTTTAAACCTTGTTGGATTAAAACGCCGCGGATTTACCGAAGATCAAATAAAAAACATTAAAAGTACTTATAACCTTATTTACGGTAATGAATATAATATAAGCGATGCTGTAAAAGCAGTTAAAGATACTGTTGAATTAACTGCTGAAGTTCAGAACATTATTCAATTTATCGAAACCAGTGAACGCGGGATCATCAGGAAATAATGAAAAGGAAAATCCTGCACTTACAGGACTGACTTCCAATAAAAAATGGGAGTACCTTGATACAGGATACCGTTCCGGTGTATACAATATGGAGCTTGATATTAAGCTTGTGGAAAAATGCAGGAAAGAAGATACTGCATTCCTCCGGTTTTACCGCTGGAAACCCTATGCTATTTCTCTTGGATATAACCAGACAAGGCTTTCAAAGGAGGTATACATTGATACCAATAAATGCAGAGCAGAAGGCCTGGATGTAGTTGTTCGCCCTACAGGCGGCAGAGCTGTACTTCACAGTGAAGAGCTTACCTATTCTGTAATTTTCAGATCATCAAAACCTGTTCATGAACTTTATAAAGTTATCTCATATGCTATTCTTAACGGCTTAAGAAACATTGACCCGAAACTGCAGGTACTTTCCTTCACTAAAGAAACACCTGACCTGATGAAGCTTATCCGTACCGGAATGTATAATTTATGTTTTAACAGTGCAATTAAAAATGAGATAAATTATAAGGGCAAAAAACTGGTAGGTAGTGCACAGCGAAAATTCGGAGATATTGTTCTGCAGCACGGCTCAATTTTGCTTGGCAATCATCATAAAAATATTGTAAATTACCTGAACATAACCGGGGAAGAACGCGTTAAAATGCTAAAGGAAATTGAAGAAAAAACCGATTGCATTAACAACATTCTAGGCAGAAAAGCAGGTTACCGTGAAGCGGCAGAAGCTGTTTTTATGGGTTTCAGGGATACTTTTGGGATAAAATTTAACGGCATCAACCGGATAGCTGAATTTGTTGAACCAAGGATGAAAACTAAATTCATAATGAATTAAATAATAAATTATGTCATCTACAGGAAAATCATTAACAGCGGGGCAGAAAAAAGAGCGGAAAAAGATCACAACAAAAACGCTTGTAACAATGAAGCAGCGTGGCGAAATAATTTCTGCACTTACTGCATATGATTTTCTGATGTCACGCTATCTAGATGAAGCCGGTATTGATGTTATGCTTGTTGGCGACTCCCTGGGGAATGTTATCCAGGGTAATGCAACTACCCTTACAGTAACACTTGATGAAATTATTTACCATGCAAAAATTGTAAGGAAAGCAGTTAAAACTGCCCTGCTTGTTGTTGATCTGCCGTTCATGAGTTACCATGTTGACCTGCAGGAATCTGTCCGCAATTGCGGAAGGGTAATGAAAGAAACCGGCGCTGATGCAGTAAAGCTTGAAGGCGGAGAGCGTATTGCGGAAACCGTTAAACACCTGGTAAAAGTGGGTATTCCTGTTATGGGGCACCTTGGATTAACTCCGCAATCGATAAATATTTTCGGCACTTATGTGACGCGCGGTACTGATCCGAAAGAAGCCAGGCAGATACAGAAGGATGCGAAAATTCTGCAGGATGCCGGATGCTTTGGGATAGTGCTGGAAAAAATTCCTGCTTCGCTTGCTAAAAAAGTAACTGCTTCTTTAAAGATTCCGACAATTGGTATTGGAGCAGGAATTAACTGCGACGGGCAGATACTTGTAACACATGATATGCTGGGTATGACAGAAATGTTCCACCCGCGCTTTGTGCGTAAATATCTTAACATTGCCGAACAGGCAAAAAATGCCTTCAGAAATTATATTAAGGATGTGAAGAGTAAAAAATTTCCTTCAAGATCTGAAAGCTACTGAATCAATGAACAATGAGCAATTAATAATGAGCAATAAAATTCATTTTTTACATTAATTTATTCATAATTCCTAATTCGTAATTCGTAATTGAACTTAAATATATTATTCATAGGCGATATAATAGGCGAGCCCGGGTTAAAGTATGTTGAAGATAACCTGAAAAAGCTTGTTGAAAAACACCACATTCATTTTGTAATAGCAAACGGCGAGAATCTTTCCGGCGGCAAGGGTTTCCTTGATAAGGATGTAAAACGGGCTTATGATGCAGGTATTCACTGTATGACAGGCGGCAACCATACGTTCAGCAAGCTGCAGTCAGTAAACATACTAAAAGATGATGCAAGAATGCTCAGACCTGCAAATCACCACGATGATGTTTACGGCAGAGGCTACCAGCTTTATCCGGTATCCATTGAAGGCGGATTGTTTAATCTGTGTGTAATAAATGTAATGGGAAGGGTTTATCTTTCGACACTCAACTGCCCTTTCAGAACAGCAAATAAAATAGTTGAAAAAGTAAAGAAAGATACTAACCTGATATTTGTTGATTTTCACGGTGAAGCAACTGCTGAGAAAATTGCATTCGGCTGGTATATGGATGGTAAGGTGAGCGCAATTGTCGGTACGCACACTCATGTGCAGACTGCTGATGAACGTATATTGCCGCAGGGGACTGCGTTTATCAGTGATGTTGGTATGACCGGCGCATTTGACGGTGTAATAGGCGGGAACAAGGAAGCCTCGATTGCGAGATTTTATTATCAAACGCCGCACAAAACTGATGTTGCATTAACTGATGTAAAAATAAGCGCTGTGGTTGTAAATATAGATACGCAAACAGGCAAATCAGTGGGTATAAAACGAATTTTCGAGCCAGGGTTTAAATAATATTGCGAGCGTAGAGAAGCAATCTCTCGCAAAGACGCAAAGACGCAGAGTTCTATAAAAACAAAACCTGATAGGTCAATAACCCGTCAGGTTTTTTTACACATGTCAATCTGATAAATTTGATGAATCTGAGTAATCTGAAAAATGCTAAATTATTTCATCAAAATCATTTTCTTTGTTTCTACAAAACCTTCAGTAATAATTTTATAAAAATACACACCGCTCGAAAAATTTGACCCGTCCCAATCAGCCTCGTATGTGCCGGGTTTAAGCTCTTCGTTCACAAGTGTAGTGACTTCACGCCCAAGCAGATCATAAATAACCAGCTTCACGTTTGTCGTTTGACCTTTCACGTTTGCCGGGATATCAAACTTTATCTTTGTTTGAGGATTGAATGGGTTGGGATAGTTTTGGGAGAGAGAATATTCTACTGGTAAAGTACCATTAATTTGAAGTATTCCAACTGGAATGCCCCCATTTGTTGTTTTTAATATATATCTATATCCAGATGCCCATCCGATAGAATCATTTATAAAAAATACTGAGGACAAATATTCATCGTATGGACCTAAATTCTCTACCATCCAGTTATTTCCTCCGTTTGATGTATATATTATTCTGTTATACGTTCCAACAGCCCATCCTTTTAAAGGATTTATAAAAAAAATATCTCCAATCCCATATATTACTGATCCGGAATATATTAACGTCCAGTTTTCTCCATAATTTGTTGTTTTAAATATTTTTCCATAGTTATCTCCAAACCATCCTATCCCATCAGAAACAAAATATATAGAATTGATTGATTGACTTGTATTAGATTGTTTTAAAATCCAGGTTATACCGCTATTAGTAGTTTTTAATAATCTTCCGTTTTGTCCTCCAACAAATCCAGTTTGGTCATTTATAAAACAGATTGAATAGTAATCATAATAAAAATCATAATATTGAGGAATCCAGTTTAGTCCGCTATTTGTAGTTTTAATAATCCGTTGATCAGTATAACCGCCCGTAGCAGCATGTGCACCGGTTGCCCATCCTGTAAAAGTATTAATAAATTTAACGTCTGCTAAATTTATCGAATCTGTATGATTACGTAATGTCCAATTTGTTCCGCTGTTAGTTGTTGTTAAGTAAACACCGCTTTGGCAAACTATACAGCCAAAATTTTGATTTGGAAAATACAAGGCTCTTGGATAAACACCGCTTTCATAAGAAAACATATAGCTCCAATTCAAACCTCCATTTGTACTTTTTTTTGCACCTAGTCCAGCTGTACAGAATCCTGTATTCTGATTAATAAATTGAATATCATCGGGAAATGTATATATTTGATTGTAAACTGGAACCCATTGTCCATATAAGGAAAAATTTAAAAATACAAATATCAAAATCTTGTATAAAAATAGGGTAGTAAACAATTTTTTAAAGAAATGATTAAAACCAAAAAAGGCATTCATAAAACCTCCAGGGAATTTGTATAAATATAATACATATTTTAAGGCATTAATATTCAAAAGCAAAAATCCCCCAAAATACCGATATTTTGGGGGATTTGATTACATTTTCTGTATTACAGCGGAATATTACCGTGCCGCTTCTTTGGGTTTGACTGCTGTTTTGTCTGCAGCATCCTCAGGGCTTTTATCAGCTTTATGCGTGTTTCTGAAGGTTCAATTACATCATCAATATAACCGAACTTCGCTGCCTCATACGGATTAGCGAACTTCTCTTTGTATTCCTCAACCTTTTCATCGAATGCTTTCTTGGGGTCTTTTGCTGAATCAATTTCCTTTTTAAAAATAATTTCAGCAGCTCCTGCTGAACCCATCACGGCAATTTCAGCGCCGGGCCATGCTACGTTATAATCTGCCCTGATATGCTTGCTGTTCATCACATCATATGCGCCGCCGTAAGCTTTGCGGGTGATTACCGTAAGCTTGGGAACTGTTGCTTCTGCAAATGCATAAAGCAGCTTTGCGCCCTGTTTAATAATTCCGCGCCATTCCTGGAAAGTGCCCGGCATGAATCCCGGAACATCTTCAAACACCACAAGCGGAATATTGAAAGCATCACAGAACCTTACGAATCTTGCTCCTTTTACGGAAGCGTCCACATCAAGCACTCCCGCCATTTTGGATGGCTGGTTTGCAATCACTCCAACGGAATAACCATCCAGCCTTGCAAAACCTGTAATAATATTGGGAGCAAAAAATTCCTGTGTTTCAAAGAAGCTTGAAATAAATCCAGGTTTTACAAGTTCTGCCGGACCTTTTGCTGATCTTGTTTTTTTATCTTTTTTTTCTTTTTCTATTTCTTCATCAAACTCTGTTTTTGGTTTTTCTTCCTGGTCAACCACAAGGTTAATGATCTTTTTCATATCATAGGGTCTGGTATTATCTTCAGGTATCACATGGTTAAGCTCCATCTCTATTCTTTCAGGATCATCGACTGATACGCGCAAAGGTGTTTTTTCCCGCCAGTTCTGTGGTATATAACTTACTAGCTTTCTGATGTGCTGAAGGCACTGCATTTCATCATCACATGCAAAATGCGTTACGCCTGATTTTGTTGAATGAGTTTTAGCTCCTCCAAGATCTTCGAATGATACTTCTTCATGGGTAACGGTCTTTACAACATTGGGTCCGGTAACAAACATATGGCTTTTGTTCTTAACCATAAAAATAAAATCAGTGATTGCAGGTGAATACACCGCTCCGCCGGCGCATGGTCCCATAATAGCGCTGATCTGGGGAATAACACCTGACATTAAAACATTTCTCAGGAATATATCTGCATATCCTCCCAATGAAATTACACCTTCCTGAATTCTTGCACCGCCTGAATCGTTAAGACCAATAACGGGGGCTCCCATTTTTTCAGCCATATCCATTATCTTGCATATTTTTTCGGCATGAGCACCGCTTAAAGAGCCTCCGAAGACGGTAAAATCCTGGCTGAATACGAACACAAGACGTCCATCTATTTTGCCTGAGCCGGTTATAACACCATCCCCAAGAAAGATCTGTTTTTGCATATCAAAATCATGTGTTCTGTGGGTAACAAAAGCATCGTATTCTTCAAATGTTCCGGGGTCCAAAAGCATATAAATTCGTTCTCTTGCAAGGTACTTGCCTTTTGCATGCTGGGCTTTAATTCTTTTTTCACCGCCTCCCATCCTGGCTTTTTCCCGCATATTATGAAGCTTCAATAGATCAGTAATGCGTTTATCTGTTGGCATAAAAATTAATCCTTAATAATTAAATAATTGTATTTTAAAATTTATTATAATTTCAGCAGGGTTAAATCTGTTATTATCAGAGTAAAAAAATGAAAATTTGCAGCTATTCATATTCAAAAATAGCTCTTTTTGTCAGTAAAAACTATAATGTAAATCATTTTGAAATATGATTTATATTAGTGAATTATCAAAATTAACATTATAAAACAATAATTTAATCCGTTCCGGCTTCCTGCCTTAACTGCCCGCAGCCTGCATTAATATCAATCCCCCGTCTTATCCTTAATGTATTCTGAATTCCCGCTTTATCAAGAATTTCGCGGAATTTTGCAATTCGTTTCTGTTTTGACTCATGACCTGCATATCCACGTGTCGGGTTCAGAGGAATAAAGTTCACATGAACAAGCATCCCTTGCAGCAGGTTTGCCAGAGCATGAGCCTGCCCGGGAGTATCGTTTATATCATCAATTAATGCCCATTCAAAACTTATCCTTCTGCGGGTTTTATTAATATAATCCCGGCAGGCTTTTATTAAAACATCCAATGGATACCGTTTATTTATAGGAAGCATAGTCTGTCTTAGCTCATCAGTAGCAGCATGAAGTGAAACTGCCAGGTTTACCTGGCTTTGCTCTGCAGCAAATTTTTCTATCATCGGAACAATTCCGACAGTACTTATTGTAATTCTGCGTGCTCCAAAATTAAATCCAGCCGGATCTGTCAACGTATTTACTGCTTTCATCACTTCACTGTAATTTGCAAACGGTTCACCCATTCCCATAAAAACAAGATTGGTCAGCTTTTCATTTTTTTTACGGAGCTCACGCTCAAAAAACATAACCTGTTCAACTATTTCACCGGATGAAATATTTCTCTGCAGGCCTCCCTGGCCGGTTGCGCAGAAAGTGCAGCCAAGCGCACAGCCTGCCTGGGTTGAAATACATGCAGTCCTCCGGGTTGTATAACCCATAAGCACAGTTTCCACCTGCGCTCCGTCAGGCAGTTTAAAAAGGATTTTACGCGTATGATTATCAGTTGAAAGCTTATCGAGCTGAGGAGTAAGGTGTGAAAAACTTAATAATTCAGAAAGTTTATTTTTCAGTTCTTTTGGCAGCCCGTTAATCTTATCTAACGATGCTGAGGCTTGCTTATAAATACCTTCATAAACCTGTTTAGCACGGTAAGCGGGTTCACCAATAGAAGTCATAATTTCTGTAAGCTCTTTAAGTGTAAGATCGAAAAGGAATGGTTTAGTAATTTTCATATTAATTATTCACGCTTTTTAAAGCAGGAAAGTATAATTATTCAAATAAAATTGATTTACCCAAAGCTGATTCAATAAAATCAACAGCCAGCTCGCTGGTTTCATTTTTTGTATCAAGTATCGGGTTCACTTCAAGCATTTCAAGCGAGCTCATGCAGCCGCAGTCTGCAACCATTTCCATTATCACCGAAGCTTCACGGTATGTTAAGCCCCCTTCAACGGGAGTACCAACACCGCCTGCATAATCAGGGTCAACACCATCAAGATCAAAGCTTATATGGATATGGTCAACCTCATTTTTAAAATCATTTAATACCCTTGCTATTATCCTTGTTACACCCTGTTTATCAACGTCAGTCATAGTATATACCTGCATTCCTTTATCCCGGTAATTCTTAACAGTAACCGCTTCAAGCGGGTCAACATCGCGGATACCGATAAGCGCAGCATTTTCAGGCAGAACTTTGGGAGAAAATCCGCCGATGCGCGTTAATCTTTTTTCTCCGATTCCCAGAGAAACAGCCAGGGGCATTCCGTGTATATTTCCCGAGGGTGTTGTATCCGGTGTGTTCATATCAGCATGAGCATCAATCCATATAACGCCTAGTGTTTTTTTGTTCTTGCGGCAGTAACTTGCAATACCTGCAATGCTGCCAATTCCCGTAGCATGGTCACCGCCCAGAATAAGGGGGAAAAAATTCCTGTTCAGCAGGGTCTCAACTTTTTTTGCAAGAATTTTGGAAGAACGGACAATTTCAGGCAGATACTTAAGTTTCGGATTTACAATACGCTGAGTTTCTGCTCCTTCGATAAAAATATCGCCAAAATCCTTAACAGAATAACCCATACTTTCAAGCTTTTGCTGAACATGAGCATACCGCAGTGCCGATGGTCCCATATCAACACCGCGCCTGTCAGCGCCTAAATCCATGGGAAAACCGACAATTCCGATCTTTTTCTTTAATCTTTTGGATGAATTTACCAGAGCCATATAAGTACTTAATTTTATGGTCTGCAAATATATTGATTTACGCTAACAGTTTTGAGTGATAATATTTGCCCCTGAATTATACCCGCTTTTTCTGTTTCAAACAATTATATAAAAATATAATTTTATACAATAAAAACAATTTAACTATGAAAATTATAATTTTTTTATTAGCTGTTTTAGTTGTTATATCAGCAAAAACATTTTCAGGCTCGCTTGATCTTGAAAAACTGTGTGATGAAATGTATAAGATATATGATTCAGATGAGATAGCTGCCAAAAAGGAAGTGCTTGCATATAAAAAATTAAACGGGCTTATAGGCACGTCGGTCAATGTAAAAATCACTACCACAGATTCAATTGCCTATGACCGCAAGGAAGATAAAACCAGCCTGAAATCTAAGGAAGTATTCACATCAGATAACAAGACCGGGTACTTCGGTATATTTGTCATAGCAACTCAAAAGGGCGATGCCCTTTTAATGAGTACCTCTCCGGATAAGGAAATTTCTGTTTCCGGTACTGTGTCTGATGTACTTGTTGTAGGTTATATAAAGGATCACCTGAACAATACTGCTTATACACCAATAAAAGATTTTGACGATAAGGGAACAATTATTCAGCAGATAATAATTAAGATTGATATGTAGTATTATTACTCATCCGATGAACTGCTTTAGGAGTCAGGCTTTAAGTCAACGGATGAGTATAAAATTATTTTCAAATATCATTCAGAAAATCATTCAGCGGTTTAATTGCTTTTAGAATTTTTGCACAGTAATCAGTATAATTTTTTGAAAGGGCTTTTTCTTCCGTAACAGGATGGTCTGCTATAAAGCTCTTCATTTTAAGGTAATTCATCAACGGGTGTTCTTTATCAAATCCTTTTGGAGCAGTTTTTAAAGTATCGCCATCCCATAGTTTTCCGTAATATTTCTTAAAATCCTTATTTTCAACTATTTTGTTAAATTCATTTGGCTTTGCTGCAATTTTATTCCTAACAAGCAGTAATTTATCCGGCTGAGGCATATAAAGCCCGCTGGCTATAAAATTTTCTGTTGGAGAAATATGCACGTAATACCCGGCATTAGGCATTTTTCTGCCGCCTTCATTTATTGAAGCGCCCATATTGGTTTTATATGGCGTCTTATCTTTAGAAAACCTGACATCTTTATAAATCCTGAACATACAATCCTTAGGCTCAAGCCCTGAGACTGATTCATCGAACTCAGCAATCTTCTGGATCAATTCAAATACAAAAACTTCAAAATCATACCTGGCATCTTCATACAGATTTTTGTTTGTGTGGAACCAGTCACGGTTATTGTTTTTTTTAAGCTTTCTTAAAAAATCAAAAGTACTCTTATGTAACATAGAAATAAAATTTTTGCTTCATTTAAACACTAATTTCAAAAAAAATTTACTAACAGATTAAGACTGTAAAAATAGTAATCAAGGAAATCAGGTAAATCAAGGTTATTGTTTATTTAAAAATTTTGCAACTCCGTTTTTGCAGTCAGGGGTCATTCTTGTAACAGCATTAAGATCACATGCATATTCAAGCGCTTTATCAAAATCCATACCGGAAATATTTGTGAACATTTCTTTTGTAAGTTTCAGTGACGTGCCTGAATTTTTCATCAGCATCTGGCATACATCGTTAACTTTTGCATCAAGCTCGCCTGAATGAACATATTGATTGATAAAACCCATCCTGAAAGCATCCTCGGCATTTATCATCCGCGCAGTAAGCAAAAGATCTTTAGCATGAGATTCACTTACCCTTTTCAGCAAAAACAGCATTACAATTGCCGGAATAAAACCTATCTTTACTTCAGTATATCCAAAACGCGCTGTTTCATCTGCAATAATAATATCGCATGCAGAAGCAATTCCGCAGCCCCCTGCAAGGCAATAGCCTTTTACCTTGGCAATTACAGGTTTTGAACAGCTGTAAATGTTCATAAGCATATTTTTGAACTTACGGGAGTCATCTTTATTCTGCAGGATATCGTATTCGGATATTTTCTGAAGGTAATCCAGATAAAGCCCTGAGCAGAAATTACCTTCTGCCCCGGTTATTACCACAACTTTAACTTCTTCATTCACTGAAAAATCCCTCATAATATCACTTAGATCATGAATAAGTTCCTCATCCAGCGAATTCATTTTTTCCGGACGGTTTAATACTATTTCAGCAATTCCGCCTTCTACTTTATAAAGTATGTTTTTTAATCCCATGATCGTTTATTTTTTATTCAAAAATTAAAGCAGCTGCTCCAAGAACTCCGGCATCATTGTGGATTTTTGACCGAAGCACACGGAATTTGTTCCTGATAGTTTTTATTGACCGCTGTTTTATTGTTTTATTTGTTTCTTTAATGAAATGAGTATATGCATTAGAAATACCGCCGCCTAATACTGCAGTACGAACATCCATCAGGTTGAAATAATTTGTTATACCAACACCAAGATAAAATCCGTACAAATTTAACAGTTTTTTTGCAGTTTTATTACCCTTATTTGCAAACACGTTAATATCTGCAAAATC
The DNA here is from genome assembly GCA_001567545.1 of Candidatus Tepidiaquacellales bacterium OLB5. Lineage (GTDB taxonomy): Bacteria > Bacteroidota > Ignavibacteria > Tepidaquicellales > OLB5 > OLB5. The sequence goes on along the minus strand of LLZO01000385.1, from coordinate 38,726 downwards.
AATATTTTTTCCGAGTTTTTTTATTTCATTTTTATTCTGATACAGAAAATAATTTCTGCCCAGGTGTGCTTCAACAGAGCCGCGGTTGCCGCCAAGGCATTCCGGTCCATCATATTTAATAGTCATCATACCAAACTCGCCGGCGCCGTTTTGTTCACCGCGGTAAATTTTGCCGTTAATTACCATCGCACCGCCGATACCCGTACCAAGTGTTAAGAAAATAAAATTACTGAACTTCGGGCCATGACCGAATTTAAGCTCAGCTAATCCGGCGCAGTTTGCATCATTATCGGCAATCGATTCGATTTTATACCTTTTCCTGAAATGAGAAGCAAGATTTACTTCTTTCCAGCCTTTAAAGTTCGGGGGATATTTCATTACACCATTTGTAACAATACCGGGAGCACCTATTCCGATGCCGCTGATCTTTTTTCCGAAACCATTCATCAGAGTATTTACGCATAATTCCATCTGGCTTAATACTTTTTTCGGTGAAATTTCCGAAAAAGTATCTGTTTTAAAATATTTAATTATTTTACCATTTGAATCAACTATTGCAGATTTGATGTACGTTCCCCCAAGATCAATTCCAATTGCATATTCTATTCTCTTTTTTTTAGTATCCAGAGTTATCATAATAAGAATTATTATCTTTTTTTATTTTTCCACCAGTTTTTTTAAGCGTTCTTTAATTTTTGATTCTTCGCCGATACCGGATGGTTTGTAATACACTTTATCTTTCAGCTCATCAGGCATATACTGCTGAAGAGTAAAATGACCTTCAAAATCATGGGAATATTTATATTCTTTGCCGTAATCAAGGTTTTTCATAAGTTTTGTTGGAGCGTTTCGCAGGTGAAGCGGTACGGCAAGTTCCCCTGTTTGCTCAACATCACCTTTTGCTGCTGCTATAGCAAGGTATGATGCATTGCTTTTTGGTGCACTTGCAAGATAAGTTGCTGCCTGTGCAAGCACTAGCTGCGCTTCAGGCATACCAATATAATCGATTGCAGTAAATGCTGATGTAGCTATGGTTATACCATAAGGATCGGCATTGCCAATATCTTCGGAAGCGAGTACAATCATTCTGCGCGCAATGAATTTAGGGTCTTCACCGCCTTTCAGCATTCTTGCCAGCCAGTAAACTGCAGCATCAGGGTCGCTGCCTCTTATACTTTTAATGAATGCGGATATTATATTGTAATGCTCTTCAGCATCCTTATCATACCTTATATAATTTTTCTGATAAGCTTCTTTTAATACATCATTTGTGATATTTATCACTCCATTACTGTCAGGTTTGGTGGATTTTACGGCAAGATCAAGTCCGTTAAGCAATCGCCTTGCATCACCGCCCGAAAACTGCAGAAGCAGCTTTTTATCCTGAATATCAATTCGGAATGCCGACAGTTCAGTATCATTCTTAAGAGCATTTTCTGCAAGAGTAAGCAGGTCATCTTCTGAAAGGTCTTCAAGCACATATACCCTGCATCTTGAAAGAAGAGGTGAAATTACTTCAAATGAAGGGTTTTCTGTGGTTGCTCCTATCAGAGTAATAACTCCGCTTTCAACACTATGCAGCAGTGAATCCTGCTGAGCTTTATTAAAGCGGTGAATTTCATCTATAAACAGAATTGTACGCTTGCCGAGGTGTTTTTGATTCAGCTCAGCTTTTTCAATAGCCTGCCGTACATCTTTTACTCCCGAAGATACTGCTGAGATCTGGATAAAATCAGCATTTACACTGTTGGCAATTATTAAAGCAAGTGTAGTTTTACCGACACCAGGCGGACCCCAGAAGATCATAGAAAAAACATCATTGTTTTCTATCATTTTCCGAATTGGCTTGCCTTGGCCAATAAGATGTTTTTGCCCGGCAAATTCATCAAGTGTTTTCGGGCGCATACGTTCAGCCAGCGGCTGAAATTTCGCCGGGGATTTATTTAAATCTTTTGTAATATTTTCGTTTCCGAAGAGATCCAAATTTTGTGATTAATATCAGCAATTTTAGCTATAATACTATAAACAAAAAAGGCAGGTTTAAAACCTGCCTTTGGGAATATAAAATACTTACAAATTATTTAATCAAAATCATTTTTTTTATGATTCTATTTCCGTTAAATTCAGCTGTATAAAAATAAACTCCGCTGGAAAGATTATCCGGGCTGTAATTAAAATTATAAATTCCATGTGTTTTGAATTCACTGATCTTATAAACTTCCCTTCCTGCAGCATCATGGATTCTTAACGTAAATATTCCTGATTCCGGGATTTCGAATTTAATAGTTGTTGAAGGATTAAACGGATTTGGATAATTTTGATGCAACGTAAATCTTTCAGGAATCTGGCTGCTGATTTGATGTATACCTATATATGCAAAATTATATTTTAGCAATCTTCCGTTAGTAGCAGCCAGCCAAACACTTTGTGAATCTTTAGCATCGCCATAATGCAGGTAGCTGAAATTTCTAACAGGCTGCAATGTAACGCCAAAATCATATGAAATTCTTGAAGACATAACTGAGTTTTGTATAACCATATTTGAATTAGGTACTAAAATTAAATCCATAGAACCGGGAACACTGCTTGATGATAAAATTGACCAGTTTGCTCCGCCATTAGATGTCGATAGAATTTTAAAACCATCAACAGCAATTCCATTATTAGGATTTTTAAATGCAGCTATATCACACTGGTATGCGCTGACAAGATATGATGTCCAAGTATTATTCAGTCCGCCTGTAAGCTTATAAAATTTTGAATTACTTAAAGCGTTTTGCTCAGCAAAAAAATAAATAAAATTACTGTCTATATGGCTTGGTCCGTTATCGCGGATAAAAAAGCTGTATGGCAATACTGGCCTGTTAACAGATTTAACCCAATCTAAACCACCATTGCGTGTAATATAAAAATTTACTGTATCATTGCTTACAGAATTATCAACAAATAAATAGCCTGTATTAGCATTGAAAAAGTGAATTTTATTTATATGTAATCCGGGGTAATGATATTGCCTTACCCATGAAACACCCCTGTTCGTTGTTTTAAAAATTGCGGAATCTGATGTTACCCAGGCAATATTTGAGTCAAGAGCAATAATTTTGTCAAGGTCAAGTTTTTGCAAATTATTATTTATCTGCACCCAATTTACACCGCCATCGTTCGTAAAATATACTGACGAAGTCTCACCGCAAACCCAAATTATGTTAGTATTAACAACAGATACATCCTTGAGATTAAATGTTGAGCCAACATTAAAAATTTGCCACTGTGAAAATAAGCTGAATGATAATAATAAATAAAAAAGAAGAGCTGTAATTAATTTGTTAATCATGGTCATCCTCCTTTTCATGAGGAATGCATACATAAACGCCAAGTATTGTATGCGGTATTTCGTTACCCGGAGGCAATACACCTCCGTAATAATCCCAAACTTCTTGACAACATTCACAACTAATTATGATGTCTCCAATATCGGTTAACAGCGATCTTTTTTCATTTTCACTGCATTCTTCAGGTCTACCAAGATTACAACACTTAAATAGACGTGCATTATTTACATTTATGCTGTTAGTTATTAATGACTTATCTGTAATCTGTTCACTGCAGCTTTGAATTAGGAAAATAATACCTGAAAGAAATAATATAACAAAAATGGTTTTCATTAAATTCTCCTTTCATATTTAAATGAATATTTTGAAAAACGGGTTGAAATTTTTCAAAATAATTGGCTAATTGTAACTGCTCTTGACGGTATGGATGAAATTGCGTTGGAAGGGTTATTTTTTGTTGATTTACATACAAATATAATACCTCTACAAAATAATTGTTCTTACTATTTTCCTATAGCAATGATTATATTTAATTTATTAATGCTCATTTAGTTTGTTGAAAATATATCTATGTAGGCTTTAGTTAATTTGTATGTTTCTTCAATTGCCTTAATATGAGTTCGCTCAACACCGTGTGAGGCTGAAACACCGGGTCCTATAAGTCCAACACGCACATCATATCCGGCAGCCAGTGCTGCGGAACCATCCGAGCCATAATATGGATAAATATCAGTCACGAAATCTATTTTATGTTTAGTGGCAAGTTCCCTCAGTTTATTGGTTACTGTAAAATCATATGGACCGCTTGAATCTTTTACACATATAGAAAGCTTATCTTCTTTACCGGCGCATCCATCGCCAATTACTGCCATATCCAGTACAAGCAGTTCTTTTGCTGAATCGGGTATGCCTACACATGAGCCGTGACCAACTTCTTCGTAATTTGAAAAATAAAATCCGGCATTTGGCTTACTGCCTGATGCTGCATATTCTTTTATAAGCTCTATCATAACCGCGGCGCATGCCTTATCATCAAGGAAGCGGCTTTTTACAAAACCGCTGGCTGTATATTCAAACCTTGTATCGTAAAAAACAAAATCACCAACATTGATACCAAGTTTAACAACATCTTCGGCAGAATTCACCAATTCATCAAGCCTGATTGACATATTATCGGTGCTGCGTTTGGTTTCACCCAGCTTTTTATTTACATGGCTTGCAGGATTGTTAAGCAGAAAAGTTCCTCTGAACAATTTACCTTCAAAATTCCGGACTGTTACATACTCACCTTCAAATGAATTCAGCTCAAGTCCGCCCAGCCGTGTAATTTCAAGAGTACCGTCATCTTTGATTTCCTTTACCATTGCACCCAGAGTATCAATATGCCCGGTAATAATAAGTTCAGGATTATCTACAAAGCTTACCAGCAGCGAGCCTTTATTGGTCTTCGTTAATTTTACATTCAGTCCGGTAAACAATTTTTCCAGGTGTTCAATGATTTCTATTGTATACCCTGTGGGTGAGTTTATAGCAAGAATTTCCTTTAAAGTTGTTATTATGTTATTCATATTATTTATTATAAAATTTTAAGATAAGAGGTAAAAATAATTTTCTGTGTTAATTATTTTGTACTGTCTGTAACTACTTTATAAATTTCTTCCCCGTCTTTCACCATATTATATTTTTCCCTGGCTACTTTTTCAATTTTTTTATCCGAAGTTTTAAGATCTTCAATTTCTTTCTGCAGAATTATTGTTCTTTCCTGTTCAGCTTTCAGCTTATCGCGAAGTTCCCGGTTTTCCATTTCCAGCTCAACTCTTTGCAGAATCCCTTTTTTGCCGAATACCGCATATGAAAGAACAGCCAGCAGTATCAGCAGGTAAACAAAAAATTTTCTCCTGTGATAAATATACCTTACAATATTTTTGCCGAAACTGTCTTCCTTCATTTTTTAAAAATAACGAATTATTTGTTTAAACTTAATTCAATAATTCTGTTTAAAAGAGAAGTAAAATCCATTCCGGAAGCTCCTGCAGCTTTTGGAACAAGGCTTAATTCGGTCATACCGGGCAAAGTATTAACTTCTAAACAATATGCTTCACCTTTGCTGTTTAGCCTGAAATCTACCCTTGAATAGACTTCACATCCCAGCGCTTTATGTGCAACCATCGCTTTTTCCTGGATATGAGCTGCTAGCTTTTCGGGAAGATCTGCGGGGCAAAAATAATCTGTGAATCCTTTAGTATATTTATGCACATAATCATAAAATCCGCTTTTGGGCTTTATTTCTACTACCGGCATGGTAACTTCGCCAATTACAGCAACAGTCAGCTCCCTTCCTTCTATATATTCCTCAGCCATTACATAATCTGAATATGAAAATGCATCTTCGAGGGCTTTGCCAAGCTGAACGTCTTCAACATCCGGCTGAACAATTGATAGACCTACTGTTGAGCCTTCATCATTAGGTTTTATTACTGCAGGATAACCAACCTGGAGCTTTATACTTTCATCAATTTTGACTTCTTCGTATAAACCTTTTTTTATCATGAACCATTTGGGAGTCAGTATATCATAATGATTAAACATTATCTTAGAAATATTCTTATCCATAGCCATTGCGCTGGAAGTTACTCCGGTGCCGGTATATTTAACACCTCTGAGCTCAAGAAGTGACTGTATCCTGCCATCTTCGCCGAATTTTCCGTGCAGTGCAAGAAAAACTATATCAACATTATCAAAAAGTGCTGAATTTATGCACTCCACAACCTTTTTATTGCTGTACCGGTTAAGCTCTTCGGCAGTCGGAAATTCTTTTCCTATTGCGGGTCTGTCAGCAAAGATCACATCCTCACCAGGCTGCTCTGTACCGTAAACCGGATCAATAACCATAACATTATTTCCGGCAGCTTTCAATGCATTAGAAACTGCTTTTCCGGAAGCCAGTGCCACATTTCTTTCAGCAGATAAACCGCCAGTTAATATAATTATATTCAATTTTACTGTTTCTTAAAGTATGATTTATAATTAGTGCTTTTAATATCATCCAGAGTTTTTAGCTGTGCTTTAGTAAGCTGTTTTAGTCCGCCGAGCATCTTTGCATTAAAGCAAATCTGTGCATACTGTTCAAGTTTTTCTGTCATATAATATGTTTCTTCAAGTGTCCTGCCGTACACAACCAGCCCGTGATTTGAAAGGATAACAGCATTAAAATCCATTACATATGGTTCAATTGATTCCGGTACTTCATCAGTAGAAGGTGATGCATATTTAGCAAGTGGAATTTCCCTGAACATCAGGTATATTTCAGGCAGGATGTTTGCAGGAAGCTTTTTACCTGCTGATGCAAACGTGGTAATATAAAGGGGATGGGTATGAATTACGGCATTTACGTCTTTTCTTTTATTATATATGTACAGGTGTAGCTTTAGTTCGGTAGAAAGATTCCGTTTGCCTGCCTGTTTTTTGCCTTTAAGGTCACATTTTACCAGGTCAATTGGTTTAATTTTAAGCTTGTTGGTTTTTGATGCAGTAGAAAGGATATAATTTTTCTTTGTTCTTACGCTTAAGTTGCCGTCATACGCTTTCACAAATCCGGCTGCGCCGCACAACTTTGAATATTGTATTAATTCGCTCTTTAAGCCCAATTTTATTCAATTAACAGGTATGATTTGAAAGACAAAAATTGACCAGCAAAATAACTGATTTACGTATTCAATTTTTGCCTGCTATAATTTTAAATTATTAAACATTTTAATTATCGGTTTAGCGCTCTGCATAATATAGAAATGCAGGCTGGGCGCCCCGTTGTTCAGCAGCTCTTCAGCCTGTTTTGCTGTCCATCTTGCGCCTATCTCCATAACATGTTCATCTTTAGCTTCCAGAATCTCCCCCGAAAGTTCTTCCGGAATATTGATATAAAAATTCTTTGGAATAGTATATAAATTATTCTTGGTAGTAATAACTTTTAAACCGGGTATAACAGGAACTTTAATACCCTCATCCCGGCATTTTTTAACAAAATCAAAATATACATTGTTATCGTAAAACATCTGAGTAACTATATAATCGCCGCCGCTGTTCACTTTCTGTTTTACATGGTTAATTTCCACTTTCATATTTGGAGCTTCAAAATGTTTTTCAGGATAACCGCTAACGCCGATGCAAAAATTTGTAGGTTTTGCATCAAGCAGGTCTTCCTCCAGATACCTGCCATTATTCATATTGCTAACCTGCTGAATCAGTTCGTAAGCAAAGCGGTTTTGAGACTTATATTCAGGTATAGGTTTATGGTACCCCAGGTCATCACCTCTTATTGCAAGCACATTTTCTATGCCAAGATAATTCAGTTCGATAAGTGCATCTTCAGTTTCTTCGCGTGTAAATCCGTAACATAAAATATGGGGAACAGTATCAATATTAAAATGATTTTTTATCGCAACGCTTATACCAATAGTACCCGGTCGTTTCCTGATAACTTTTTTCTGAATACCCTGAGGGGTTTCCCTGTATTCAACTTCTGCAGCCCGTGATGTAACATCAATGAATGGAGGTTCATATTTAAGAACATCATTCAGCACATTAAACAGCTGAGTTATATCACCTCCGCGTTTCGGCGGTATTACTTCAAAGCTGATCAAAGGTTTATTTTTGCTTTTTGCTTTTTCTAAATGTTCAATTACTTTCATATAAATTTTATACAGGAAACCAGCTTTTCCGGTTATCTTTTAAAATCTGGAGTAATGTTATTTGCTTTACTTCCTGTTAAATTCTGCTTGCTCCCTTTTTCCACATCTATAAGCCATATAGCAGAAACGCCTTCAGACTGACTGTCAAAAATAATTTTACTTCCGTCAGGTGACCAGTTATATTCAACAACGTTACCTGATTCACCAGTAAGCTGTTTCAGCGAACTGCCGTCCGGTTTACAAATATATATCTGAAATTTTCCGGATTTATCAGATACATAAGCAAGGTATTTGCCATCAGGTGACCATTTGGGATTGTATGAACTTCCGCCTGAAGAAATGACCTTAACATTTTTTCCGTTAGCATCGCAAACCTTCAGGGTGCCTTTATAATTTATATCAAATGATGCAAAAGCTATTTTGGTGTCATCAGGCGAATATGTTCCGTAAATTTCAGCATCTTTGGATGCTACAATTGTTTTCTGGGCATTATCACTTGTATCTGTAAGATTTAAAATTGCTAAGTCAAAGTTTTCGGTAATGCTTGTTGAATAAACTACTTTCTGTCCGTCATGTGAAAATTCTGCATGTGTTGCCAGGCTGCCATCACTGATAGGAAAAACCTCTCCTGAAACAAGGTCCATTATATAAACAGCATTATTTTCTTCTTTTTCAGAACGATACATTAACATAGTACCGTCCGCAGAAAATTGGTGGTCAATTCCGCCATCAATAAAATTAGGAAACCGGAATGTTGCTGTATCATCAAGATCTATCATATATAGGTAATCACTGATCCTGTTTGTTGCACTGAAGACAATTTTATTTGTATGGGGTATGAATTTGGGCGAGTAACAGTCCAGGTTCATAAAACTAATCTGTTTAACGTTATCGCCTTCCTCATCCATAATAAAGATCTGCTGCTTATCGTTTTTTGTTGCATCACTTGAAAAAACTATCAAATTTTTCTGTGAAAATAATGTTGATGAGATTACAATTAAAAATAATGCGGAAAGAAGGAGGTTTTTCATCAAAAATGAGCCTTAAATCATTTAAAATTATTAAATAATCTGCAATTTTACCCATATTTTTAGACTGTTTCAAGGAAGTAATTTAAAAAATATATTTTGTGTAGTTTTTTGATTTTTTGAAAAAATCTTAACAATTTATACAACATATCAGCAGGTTTATTTCCTTGAAAGACCATCTATTTATTTGTAATTTGTCAGGTTATTCTGCAAATAACCGAAATTTATTTGGATATTTAATGTTATTAATTATACTGAAATTATCCAATAAATTTTTGAAACTATTCAATATTTTATCAATTATTACTGAAATTGATTTTTTGACAATATTTAAAAAGAAAATATTGAGATTTTTTCGTAATTTTAAATTTTTTTTGGTTCTTTTTCATATTTTTGCATTAATTCAGTTTGAATCCATATCTCAGATAAGCAGTAAAACCAATCTGGAAATTTTTGATTCCGAAATATCTGCAGGTATTGAAAAAATTTTATTATACCCTGAAATTAACAGGGAGCAAAAATTTGTTTTTTATGTCAGCACTTCTAAAAATAATAAAGAAGAAAAAAAATACACAGAACAGGTTTTAAGAAAAACAGCAGATAAAAATAACATCAGGTATTCATTTGCCAAAGATGAAAAGATGGAGGCACCTGACAGTGTTTATAACAGGCTTGCTATACAGGTAATCAGGCTGAAAGCCGAATACCCCGTATTCATAAAAAACGGATTCCTTGGTGAAAAAACCATGAAACGCAGGATAATTTCGGACCTGGCAATAAGCATTAAAAATAACAGCAGCAGCATTCTGGCCGAAGAAAATTTAAATTCAAAATTTGAAGATGAGATTTTTTTTGAAGATTATTCAAGGTATGAAAGTCCTGAATACAGATTTACTCAAAGTATACCGCCGGGACTAAGCCTTCTGGAATCAATAATTTTCCCGGCGGCAGTTATCACTGCTTCTGCTGTAGCAGCAATTTTGTTTTTCGCTGTCAGATCAAAATAAATATAAATCATAAAACTGTAACAATTGAAAATTTTAATTAAAGTAAAACTCTCATTATTTCTTTTAGCAGCTGCTGTATTTTTTTCCGCCTGCGGTTCAAGCAAAAATGATATCAACACTGATGATCCTCAGAAAGCGTTTGATATTGCGAAAAGAAAGTATGATAAAAAAGAATATGTTGAAGCTATTGATGATCTTTCCTTCATTAAGATACGTTTTCCGGGAACTGAAGTATCAGATAAGGTCCAATATTATCTGGCTTCAAGTTATTACTATCAAAAAGAATTCATAATGGCTGCATACGAGTTTGAAAGCTTCGTAAAAAACTTTCCTTTAAGTCCGTTAATGCCTGAAGCTAAATATATGCTGGGCAATACTTATTACGGACTTTCTCCTAAATACTCTCTTGACCAGGAGTTTACCAAAGAAGCAATAAACCAGTATTTATCATTTATTGAATCTTACCCTCAGGATAAGAATGTAGCTGATGCTGAAAATAAAGTTAAAGAATTGCGTAATAAGCTTGCTTATAAAGATTACTGGACTGCCGAGCTTTATATGAAAACAGATAACTACAAAGCTGCATCACTATATTTCCAGGCAGTGTATGATGAGTATATTGATTCTGACTGGGCTGATGATGCAATGGTTGGACATGCAGAAGCGTACATTGGTGGAAGGAAATATGAAGAGGCCAAAAAAGTACTGGAAAAATTTAATAAGTTATTCCCAAACAGCAGCCTTAAAACCAAAGCAGACCGTTTATCATCCAGAATAAAAGACCTGCAGGCAGAAAAATAAATCATTGGAACTGAAAATGGCAGATAATTTGCAGAAAACCATGAAAGAATCACAGGTAACCATGATAGAGCTTGTGCTTCCTAATGATACAAATATATTAAAGAACCTGCTTGGCGGCAGGCTTATGCACTGGATGGATATTGCTGCAGCTATGGCTGCATCCCGCCACTGCAACCATGTTGCAGTAACCGCAGTTGTAGATGACCTCTCTTTCCACGAACCGATAAAATTAGGCAACATAGTAACATTAAAAGCAAACGTAAACCGTGCATTTAATACATCGATGGAAGTGGGGGTAAAAGTTGAAGTTGAAGATTTTAAAACAGGAGAAAAAAAACATTCCAACAGCGCTTATTTTACTTTTGTAAGCGTAGATACAGATACCTATAAAAAAGTAAAGGTTCCACAGGTTGTACCTGAATCTGACGAGGAAAATAAATGGTTCAATGATGCCCTAGTAAGAAGAGAGCAAAGGCTGAACAAAAAACACGGAATTATTCACAATTAACTCTTATCCATAATGCAAGGAAATTCAGCTGCACAGGGTTCAATTAAATTAAAAGCAGAAAACCTTACAAGAAAATTCGACAGAAAACCAATTTTTGAAGATGTCAGCTTCACGCTGACTAGCGGTTCTTCTACTGCTATTACCGGCAGGAACGGTTCCGGTAAATCCACATTGATAAAAATTATTTCCAACCTGCTTTCGCAGTCATCTGGCGAACTGAGCCTTTTTGATGCTGATAAAAAAGTAAAACGCGAAAATGTATTTAAATATATAGGTTTCGTTTCACCATATCTGAATCTTTACGATGAATTCACCGGATATGAAAACCTGAAGATAATAAGTGATATAAGGGGCAGCGGTCACGGTAATATTGATAATGTGCTTAAAAGGGTCGGTTTATTTCCCAGAAAAAATGACCTGCTGAAGATTTATTCATCGGGTATGAAGCAAAGGCTTAAAATTGCTTTTTCTATTCTGCATAAACCTGATGTCCTGCTTCTGGATGAACCCACAAGTAATTTGGATATTGACGGCATATCAATAGTAGATGATATAGTAAAAGAATACAAGCAGGACAGGATCGTTATCATTGCTACAAATGATGCTCATGAACGCTCTTTGTGCGAAAATGAAATTAACCTGAACGAAAATATCAGCAAAAGGAAAGAACAATAAGAAAAATGTTTAAGCAGGCACTGGCAATATGCAGAAAAGATTTTAACAGCGAAATACGCACCCGTTATGCTGTTAATGCCCTGCTGATGTTCATTATAGTTGTTATATCAGTAATTAAATTTTCACTCGGAGAAGATAAGCTATCTAGCGAGCTTAACGGCGGTTTGTTATGGATAATAATTTTCTTTGCAACATCAAATGGTCTTTCACGGGTATTTGTTGCAGAAGAAGAAAGGGGAACTTCACTGGTATTAAAATTAAGCGCTTCTGCACAATCCGTTTTTCTGGGCAAGCTGATATTTAATACACTTTTAACATTTATTATAAACCTGCTTATTATTATACTTTACATACTTATAACCGGACTTGATATAAAAAGCCCCGGGTTATTTTCGCTTGTTATCGGGTTGGGTAATTTCGGATTATCCTCTGTAATGACCATAATCGCAGCATTGATTTCTAAAGCAAGTTCTAAAGGCACTCTTTACCCGGTTTTATCTTTCCCGCTGCTTCTGCCCCTCCTGCTTGCATCAATAAGCGCTACGTGGCTTACCATAGAAGGAGCAGGTTTCGGGGCAATAGCCGGAGAGATCCAGATGATGGTATCTTATACAATTGTTGTAATTACAGCATCATTCCTACTGTTTGAGCTTGTATGGAATGACTAACCGATCCTTAAAAAAACAGGATTATTCAATTTTAACTCTTATTTAATAAATTTTCAATAAAGGTATTTTTTCAGATGAGCTACAAGAATAATAATCACTGTAGATATTAAACAGTGTAAAAATTTTTACACCTTCTAACTGGTAATATTAACTTGACATATCAGTAAAAAAATTTTAGATTGAACTAATTAAAAATGCAAAGGAAAATATTTGGGGTATCTTGACGACATAGAGTTTGAAGAAAGCTCAAAGAAAAAACATCATGATAAGGAACAGCTGATTGACGCTCTGATTAATAAAAATGAGCGTATCATGACCGATCTTGATATTGATTCGATAGATGATATTGTTAACTACCTGCTTGAAAAAAGTATGTATTCAAAGGCATTGTCTTGTCTTAATTCACTGCTTGATTACTTTCCGTATTCAAATGAACTGTGGCAGAGAAAAGCCATTATTTATGATCATAAAGGAGAATATAAAACTGCAGTTGAATGTTTTGATAAAGCAATTACACTGAACCCTAATGATGAGGAATCGCTGATAAACAAAGGAATTACACTTGATAATTCAGGACAATTCCCGGAATCACTTGAGTGCTTTGATGCAGTTCTTAATTTTTCTCCTAATAACATAGATGCGCTTTTCAATAAGGGTTTAATACTGGAAAAATGCGACCGTTTTGAAGATGCAATCGGTTGTTTTAAAAAAATTATTGAGCTTGACCCGGATCACAAAGATTCATATTACGAAATGGGCTATTGTTTTGATTACATAGACAGGTTAACGGATTCATTAGCTGCATATGAAAAGCACCTGGCAATTGTACCTTTCAATTACAATGCTTGGTATAACAAAGGTGTGGTATTAAGCAGAATGGGCAGATACTATTATGCAATCGAAGCATATGAAATGGCATTAACTATCAGCCCAAAATTTGCTTCTGCATGGTATAATAAAGCAAATGCTTATGCAAGCCTCGGGATACTTACGAGAGCTATTAATGACTACAAAACAGCTCTTGGCATCAACAGGAAGGATGTTTATACATTATATAATCTGGCCAGCGCATATGAACAAATGGACCAGTACCGGAATGCAATTGAATTATTTTCAAAGGCAGTAAATGTAGAGCCGGGGCATTATGAATCATATTTCGGCAGGGGCAACTGTTATTACCAGATAGAAGATTTCAATAAGGCTTTGCGGGATTATGACAAGGCTGTGGAGCTGTTTAAGGAGAATCCCGAGCTTTGGTATGCCAAAGCTGATGCAGAATATAACCTCGGGAAGCTGCATGAATCAATTTTAAGCTATAATACTGTTCTAAGGCTGAACCCTGAAAATAACCAGGCAGCTTTGGATCTGGCAAATACATATATAGATGCTGAGATGTTTTCTGAAGCCGACATATTATTGACAAAGCTGATATCAAAAGGCGCAGCATGGGCAGAGCCGTATTATGCAAAGGCAAAGCTGCATTTTCTGCTGGCAGAAATTGAATCGGGATTAAAATACATCGAAATTGCATTTGCAATTAATCCGCATGAAAGATTTTATTTTGATTTCGAAAAGGACTGGGAACGCGTTCTGCAGTTCCTTATCAACCGGGATAGTTAATATTTATAATAAACAAGGGGCTTTAAGCCCCTTGTTTATTATCATTTCTACTCTTTAATTACCACATCCAGTACTTTTTTATCTTTTATCTGAAGCAGGCGTTTGCTTTTCAGCCTTTTAACTATTTCATAATTGTGAGTTGCAATAAATACCGCTGTACCCTTAAAATTAATATTCAGAAGCAGCTTAATAATTTCAAATGAAACAAAAGGGTCAAGATTTCCAGTTGGCTCATCTGCAATTAAAATGTATGGTTCATTAACCATTGCCCGAGCAATGGATACGCGCTGCTGCTCGCCTCCTGAAAGCTCCATAGGCATTCTTTTGTATGAATCCAGTACGCCAACTTCGCTTAAAATATTAAATACCTTTTTCTTTATAACATCGGGTTTCATTCCCGCCAGATACAGAGGTAGGGCAACATTTTCAAAAACATCCCTGTCATTAAGCAGCTTATAATCCTGGAACACAAAACCTATTTTTCTTCTTAAAACAGGGATTTCCGGTTTTTTAATATGCTGTGAATTGAACCCGTAAACAATAAGCTCACCTTTCTGCGGGAACAGCTCCATATTTATCATTCTAAGCAGTGAAGTTTTACCTGTTCCGCTTTCCCCTATCAGGAATACAAATTCACCTTTATCAATCTGGAATGAAACATCATGGAATAGCTCTTTAGATGGATATGAAAAAGAGATGTTGTTAAAATTTATCAAATTATTTTTTCCTGTTTCGAGTTAATTTATCTGCCCATTTTACTGCTTCGATCAAGCTCACGGGGCTTGCAGTATTTTTACCTGCAATGTCAAACGCAGTACCATGGTCCGGTGATGTTCTGACAAACGGTAAACCTGCGGTAAAATTTGTACCTTTATAGCCAGCGAGCATTTTGAACGGTATAAAACCCTGGTCATGATACATCGCAAACGTAAACGCAAAATTACGGTATTTTTTTGTTGCAAAAAATGCATCGGGAGAAAAAGGTCCCGAAAATTTTATTTTCCCGTTTTTTTTATTTGCCCTATTTATAGCGGGAATGATTATTTTCTGTTCCTCGTCCCCAATTTGGCCTTCATCACCTGCATGGGGATTCAATCCAAGTACTCCGATTTCCCCGGTTATCCTGCCCAGATTTTTTAATACTTCCGTACATATCCTGAATTTAGATGCTAGAAACGACGGTGTTATCAATGATGCTATTTTTTTTACCGGCGGATGAGTTGTAGCAAATGCAATGTTTAATACATCTGAAAGCATTACCATACATGAATCTTTGACTCCGCTTAATGCAGTAAGCATTTCTGTATGCCCCTTAAAATTAAAACCGCCCAGATTAAGTGATTTTTTATTAACCGGGGCAGTAACAATGGCGTCATATTCACCTGCCATACAAAGATCAACAGCTGTTTTAATGGCAGTTCCTGCCGTAAAGCCTGCATGAGCATTAAGCTTTCCGGGGGCAATTTTTATTTTGCCTGTGTT
Organism: Candidatus Tepidiaquacellales bacterium OLB5; assembly: GCA_001567545.1. Taxonomy (GTDB): domain Bacteria; phylum Bacteroidota; class Ignavibacteria; order Tepidaquicellales; family OLB5; genus OLB5. The sequence continues at coordinate 22,917 of LLZO01000385.1, read as the reverse complement.
TATTGGAATTATATCAAAGTCATCAGCAAAAAGCTTTATTTTATATTTGCGTGAATAGTACGATAATACTTCAGGCGGAGCAATAACGGTAAGATAATATTTCCCGGTTATAGTTTTATTTTTAAAGGTTTTAAGTATAATTTCCGGACCAATTCCGTTATAATCACCTATTGTCAATAAAATCCTTGTTTTCATTTTAAGCTGATGCTCCTTCAAATTTCAACTTATAATATTCATTGGCAGCTTCAATTCTTCTTTTTATCGAGGGATGTGAATAAGACCAAAACTCAACCAGCGGACTTGGTTCATCGTTTGCCAGATTCTGCTCGGCAAGCTTAGTCATAGTGCTGGCAAGCGCTTCGGGGTCGCCGGTTGTATCTACAGCAAAGCGGTCTGCTTCGAACTCAAATTTACGGGAAATGGCAGAGGTCAGCGGACTTATTAAAAAACTGTATATTGCAGCAATAGCCGCAAGCAGCGGCAAAGCCGCTATTTCATATGGCTTGGTGAAACCAAAAACCGGGAACAATGCCGTGTAAATCTGTGACATTATGAAAAGCCCCGCAAACGTCCCGAAAAGCGATATGAATATATTTTTTACTATATGCCCTTTTTTATAATGACCGAGCTCATGAGCAAATACCGTTTCAATCTCCTTTTCGGTAAATGTTTCCAGAAGTGTATCGCCTAAGATTATACGTTTGGTTCTGCCAAGTCCGGTGAATGCGGCATTAGCCTTCTTCGTGGTTTTGCTCATGTTGAATTTATATACACCGCTCACTTTAAATCCGGCACGGCTGCATAGATCCATTAAGCGGTTTTTAATGTCTTCGTTTTCTATCGGGGTGAATTTATAAAACAGCGGAAAGATAAGTACCGGCGCAATCTGAGCCAGTATAACCGAGTAACCGAACACAATGCATCCAAGGTAAAACCACCATAATTCATAATTGGAAATTAGCCAGTAGAAAAGGAATGCAATTGGTGCGCCTATCACAGCGCCAACAAGCGCAGCTTTAGCTTTTTCCCCTATCCACCCGAAGAAAGTCAGGTTTGAAAGCCCGAATTTATGCTCCAGCCTGAAACCGAAGAAATAATCGATTGGAAAGGATAAAACTGAGCTGACAAGCCCGATAACCAGACCGTAAATAACCAAAGCTATATAGGGATTAGTGGTATAACCAAATGCAAAAAGCTCCAGCTTTTTGCTGTAACCTAGGTAAAGGAAAGCGAAAAGCAAGATCAGATAGAGAACAGATTCAATGATATTAACTGAAAGCTTAATCTTCTCGTACTTTTTCGCCAGTATTTTCCTGTTTTCATCCATATACTGCAAAATTATGGCTATTAAATGATAGATTAAACTGTAAAATGGATGACAAAACTCAATTTGAATCAGTTTATTGCAGCTTTTTAGGTCATGGTTATATTTCTATTAAATTATTCATATTATAACTCCCGGGGTAAAATTTTTAATAAATTGAAAATATTTCATATTACATCTTACAATTATCTTCATTTTTCGTAACCTTAAATTTGGCTATATTTGCAGCAATAATTTAATTTAATCAGATGAGATCATTAAAGACCCTGAAGGTTTTAAATATACTATTTATTGCAGTTTTTTGTTTATTTCTGGCATCCTGCAGCAAAACACCGGAAGTAATTTATATTAACGGCAAGATTTATACACTGGATAAAAACAATACAATTGTTGAAGCAATAGCTGTTTATGACGGAAGAATACTTGCGCTTGGTAAATCCAGTGAGCTTACAGAAAAATACAAGAATGCAAAGGTTATTGATCTTAAAGGTAAAACAGTTGTACCGGGCTTTATAGATGCAGAGGCTAATCTTATGGAGTTTTCCAAGCAGTTAAGCCTGCTTGACCTGCGAAATGCCAGATCGGTTGATGAAATCCTTAACATTGTTCGTGAGCGTGTAAAAACCTCTAAGCCAAATGACTGGATTGGCGGCTTTGGCTGGGATGAGCTGAAGCTCAGCGAAGCGGACCTTGCAAAACTGCATCACACGCTTCTTGACGGTGTTTCTGCCCAGCAGAACATTTACCTTGTGAATGCATTGGGCAACACTACCTGGGTAAATAAGAAAGTTCTGGAGCTTACTAAGGTAAATAAAGATACACCAGACCCTGAAAATGGTGAAATTGGTTTTGATGATTCAGGAAATCCAACAGGTTTATTTTATGAAGCAGCCCAGGAATTGGTAATTAACATACTGCCCCAGCCTTCTGAACAGGAAGTAATGGGCAATATTTCCAGGGGAATTAATGAGCTGTTTAAATACGGCATCACAGAAATAAACGATGCAAATATTACAGAGCAGGGATTAAGCGTATACAAAAAAATGGTGGATGATAACAAATTCCCCATAAGGCTTTATGCTATGATACCCGGTAAAGGTCCCCTATTTGAAAAATACCTGCAAAGCGGTCCCGAAAATTATAAGGACAGGATAAATATTAAATGCTTTAGTTTAGAGTATGACGGCTATTTTGAAAACCAGGATGCAGCAATGGAAAATGACTACAATGAAGAGCCAAAAAGGATGATACCCTTTAATGATGAGTTTGATATTAAAGAAATGACCTCTAAGGCAAATGAAAAAGACTTCCAGGTATCAGTAAAGACTGTTGGAGACCGCGCATTAACGAATACACTTAATGCAATAGAATCAGTTAACAAGGAAGTGAAATCCAAAGCCGGCAGAATGCGGCTTGAATACCTTGAGTTTGTGAATCCGGCAGACATGCAGAGGATAAAACAGCTTGAAATAATACCAAGCATAAGACCGGAAGTTACTTTAACCGATAAAGTAATTGTTGGCGAGATAATTAAGCCGGAAAATATGCAAAACCTCGGTTTATGGAACAATTTATATAAACAAAATAACATAATAGTATCGGGAACCGATTTTCCTTACCATACTATCAGTCCATTAATTGTAATGTATTATCTTTCCAGCGGACTGGCATTAGATACTGCAGCAAACAGAATTGCAAACAACACAGCTCAAAAGTTAACTGTGATGGAAGCATTAAGATCATTCACTGTCTATTCTGCTTACGCATCATTTGCAGAAGAATTAAAAGGCACCCTTGAAAAAGATAAGCTTGCAGACATGGTTGTATTATCTGAAGATATACTTAACAGCGACCCGGCTGTTTTGCTAAAAACAAATGTGCTGATGACCATAATACGGGGTGAAGTAGTTTATGAAAATAAAAATCCCGCAGCTTATTTATATTAATATATTTGAAGAAAGATTTTAAATATAATGGCTGAAACCTTAAAGACCTGGCGGGTACTTGATATATTAAAAGTAACAGAAGCAGCTTTTGCAGATAAAGGGATAAAAAATCCCCGGCTTAATGCAGAGCTGCTTTTATGCGATATTACCGGCGATAAACGGATTGAGCTGTACCTGAATTTTGAAAAACCCCTCACCAAGGCAGAAGTTGAAGCATACAGGCAGCACGTTAAACGCAGGCTTGCTTTTGAGCCGCTCCAGTATATTCTTGGTAAAACAGAGTTTTACGGTTTAAATTTCAGGGTTAACTGCAGTGTTTTAATTCCACGGCAGGAAACAGAGATTTTGGTTGAAAAGGCTTTGGAATACATTACAAATTGTAAACCAGATAATCCAAAAATACTTGAAATAGGAACAGGTTCAGGATGTATATCCGCTGCTATTGCAGCAAATACTGTTTGCGAAATTGATGCTGTTGATGTTAGTCCGGAAGCAGTAAATTTAGCAACAGAAAATGCTTCAAATAAAGAGCTAAAAGGAAAAATTATTTTTTCCGTAAAAGATCTTTTTAATGATATAAATTCATTTGAAGGATATGATATAGTAGTCAGCAATCCCCCTTATATTGCTGCAAGTGACGTACCGGGTCTGGATGAGGAAGTAAATGGATATGAACCAGTTATAGCATTAAGCGATAATGATGACGGGCTGAGCTTTTACAGGAAAATATTTCAGCTGTTTAACTCAGTAAATAAGAAGCCGGTTTTACTGCTCGAACTTGGAGACGGTAAAAAGGAACAAACTATAAACCTGCTTAAAGAAAATGGTATTTTAAGTTATAAAATTTTTAATGACCTTATCGGAATTCCAAGGGTACTGCTAGTTGAATCCTATAAATGAAAATTGATTAATTATTAAATGATTGCACTGATACAAAGAGTGAGTGAATGCAGCGTTACAGTCGGCTCTGAGCTGACCGGGAAGATCAATGCGGGTATTCTTGTGCTGCTGGGTGTTAAACATGAAGATAACGAGAATGAAGCCGCTTACCTTGCGGCGAAAGCTGCGAACTTAAGGATTTTTCATGATGAAAATGAAAAAATGAACCTTTCACTGCTTGATACCGGTATGGAAGCTATGGTAGTTTCGCAGTTCACACTGCATGCCGATACACGGCATGGCAACCGCCCAAGCTTCACCGATTCAGCAGAGCCGGTTAAGGCTGAGGAGCTGTATGAGTATTTCATAAAGGAGCTTAAGATGCTCATAGGCTTTGATAAAGTTCAGACAGGCAAATTCGGGGCAATGATGAAAGTTAAACTGGTAAATGATGGACCTGTTACAATTACACTAAAAAGCAAAAACGAACTGTAATAAAAAATTTGCAGAATATATTAATTATCGGTTTCGGCAAGCTTGGTTCTCATTTATACCAAGCATTAAAAAAAAGCGGCAAGTATAAGATAAAAGTTATAAAGAAAAAATCTGCCGGAAAAAAAATATTATCCGGTTTTATAACCAAATCAGATATAGTTTTTATATGCGTGCAGGATTCATACATAGAAAATACTGCAGCGAAAATTGCAACACTTAACACTGATCTGAATAAAAAAATATTTTTTCATACTTCAGGTGCATTAACAAGTGATGCTTTGGCTGTGCTCAGCAAAGCCGGCGCTGAAACAGCAAGTTTTCATCCTGTTCAGACTTTTGCAGCAAAAACTGCAGGGTACAGCAAATTATTCAGGAATATATTTATAGCAATTGAAGGCAGTAAACGGGCTGCTGATGCCGGATATAAAATTGCTTTTTCTGCCGGCGCTGTTCCATTTACATTAAAGAAGAAAGATAAAACGCTTCATCATATATGCTGTGTAATGGCATCAAATTATCTTACTGTACTTGCATCAAAAATTGAAGATATTCACACTAAAAAGATACGAATAAATGGATTTAAACAAAACGAATTTTTGAACATATATATACCGCTGGCAAAACAAACTATAGAAAATATTTCTGTAAAAAACTCCCTCAGTGCATTAACCGGGCCTATAGAACGAAATGATCTGAAAACTGTAGGTAAACATCTGGATGAACTTAAAAAAACCGGTAATAATATGCTGATGTTCTATGTTTTAATGGGAATTGAAACTGTAAAACTGGCGTTAAAGAAGAAAAGTATAAATAAATCACAGGCAAACAAATTATATAAATTATTTTCCAACTGCATAATTAAACAATAGTTTATATTGAATACTCTGAACTTTAAATTTATCCTTCTGTTACTGGTATTGGTAACACCTTTAAGTTTGATTTCGCAATACAGCTTCACAAATGCTGAACAGATTAAAATGATTTCAGTTAAACAAAATTCAAACAGCAAAGTTAATTTATTTGCAGATACATTAAAGAAGAAACTTGTAACAAAAAGATCTATTAGTGCATTATTTCTGGGTGTAGGCGGCGGTTTATCTGTTCCAGCGGGGCAATTCACTGAAACTGCAAACCCGTCATTCGGAATAATGGGTAAGCTTGATTTTGCATCAACGGGTATCTTTCCGTTTGTAATAGGCGGAGAAATTAATTATTATGCATATAATTCACCGGATGAATTCAGAACTGTAAACCTGCTTACAGGATACAGGACCAAGATACTTTCATTTGGACTGAATATAGATTATTCTCTTTCAGGATTTATAAGGTCATCATTTACTATGCCGTATCTTTCTGTTGATGTAAAGAGCAATACAATTAAAAGGGAGTTTGATGCCGGAAGAGAAATCGAGGGTTTGGTTCCATCTGAATCCGGAGTTAGTGTTGGTGCAGGGTTCGGATTCACTATGTTCATACTTGATTTTACAGTCAAGTATAACTACCTGAAGAACAATTCATATGTTTCTGTAACAACTAAAACCAAGATACCTGTAATAAGATTTTAATAAATATCCCAGAATTTAATGGACCTGAAGTCATACGCTGAAAATATATATATTATCCCGATACTGATTTTTTCTGTAGTTATTCACGAAATGGCACACGCATGGGTTGCTCTTAAGTGCGGCGATACTACCGCAAAGGATCTTGGAAGAATTACACTTAACCCGGTCCCTCATATTGACCTGTTTGGCTCTATAATTATCCCACTTTTTTCCATAATAGCTACAGGAAGGGTATTTATTGCGTGGGCAAAACCTGTACCAATTGACCCCAGGAACTTCAGGAATTTTAAGCGGGATGATACTTTAGTAACAATAGCAGGTCCAATTTCTAACCTTCTCATTGCATTTGTAAGCGTTTTTTTTGTAGTTGCATTCTATTACATAATTTCAGCAGTCAATCCCCCAGAAGGGTCGTTTGGTTTTGAGTTCCTGAATTACATGTTCAAAATGTTTTATGCCGGAATAATACTAAATGTTTCGCTGGCTGTATTCAACATGATACCAATTCCACCGCTTGACGGTTCTCATGTACTTGCAAACCTGCTGCCTGATGAGCTTGCAATACGTTACCGCAGTATTGGTTTTATGGGAATATTTATAATACTTGCTTTGTTTAACTTTGTACCGGGCTTCAGCCAGGTGTTTGTTTCGATAATTTCAATGGTCTCAAGGCCATATTTAAACTTAATTGATGTATTTCTACCATGAAAAACAACGGTTTAACTGAAAATAACGGGTATAACAAGCCGGGAGAGTTCAATCTTCTTGAAGATTATCTTCCCGAAAGACCTTTGACCGAAAAGGAAACCTTGGTAATTGACCAGAATATCGAAAAGAAAATTACTTCAAGCAAAAAAAGTATTTTTAAGATATTGGGACATCTGAAGGCATTAAGAAGGTATATGATGGATGGTAATGTTAAATGGTACAGGAAATCTGTAGTTATTGCTGCCCTGCTGTATTTTCTGACTCCGGTTGATGCAATGCCTGACTTTGCTCCCCTCCTGGGATATCTTGATGATATAGGTGTTATTGCGTGGACAATTAAATTCCTTGGAAACGAAATAAACTCTTACTACGAGTAACTGACCTGATTTAATCCTTTAAATTTTCTGATCTTTCCATATCACTTTCCTGTCTAAAGCAAGCAAAACAGACGTAATTAATACATATACTGCAAAATATATTTCAAACAACGGCATAAACAGGTAAACTTTATACATTTTGAATTCCTTTACCGCAGGAAAAAGAAAAACAGAATCAAAAATCATCTTCACTATAAAAAAGAACAGGTAAGACTGAAAACTCATAAAAGCCCAGCCTGAAAGGATCACAGCTCCAGTAAGCCAGGATAAAATTCCCACAACAATTCCCATATTGAACTCACCCATCCCCCCCAATGCCCAGCGTTTTTTCTGGCGGAAAAGCTGTGTTAAATTCAGACAGGGAAGTGTTATATTCTTAGTTTCATCATCAACCGGAAAAGCTGTTTTTTTGAAAGAAGAATCTTTATGAATTTTCTGAAGCAGCATAAAATCTTCTGTTATAGAAAATTTTATTTTTTCATACCCCCCTGTTTCATCATATGCACTTTTGCGGTAAGACATGTTATTGCCGACGCAGCTTATGGGTATTCCGATTCCATCTCCGCCTGAGGCAACAGAAAGCAGGTACAGCCAGTCAGCTGACTGCAGGTTGTAAAAAAAGCCTTCGGGTACAATAACAGAATACCCTGCTGCAACTCCTGTTTTGGCATCGTAATAATCCAGCATTCTACTTATCCAGTTTTTATTTACTTCGATATCTGCATCGGTAGTAAAGATCACTTCGCCGGTTGCATGTTTTAAAGCCTGTGCTAACGCATTTGTTTTACCTTTCATTTCACCCAGCTGAGATGTTATCTCTAAATATTTAAGGCATTTATTCGCATTTACATACTTAAGCATAATTTCCTTTGTTCTGTCCGCAGAGCGGTCATTTACAAGGATAACTTCCAGCTTTTCTTTGGGATAATTAAGCTCAAGCAGAGAAATGATACAGGATTCAATACTTGCTTCTTCATCTTTGGCACATATAACAACTGAAACAGCAGGTTCATATGCAGAACGTTTAACCTTCCGGGTGTTTATAAGAAGTCCTATTAACAATAAAAAATGCAGCAGCAGGTAAACTGCAAGTAAAATATTAGGAATGTAATCGGACAAAACAGTCATTATTATTCAGATTATACTGTAAACAAAAATGTCCCGCATAAAATTTACGGGACATTCTGGAAATTAATTCAATTTTAAAATAAATTTATTTTACTACAGCAATTTTAATCGAAGCAGTTTCGCTGCAGCCGCCGCTAAGCTCTAGTACTGCAATATATATTCCGCTCTGAACGGAGGAAATATCCCATGGCACTTCATTATCAAGTCCCTTATTTGTGGTGCCGGCAAGGGTTGTAACAAGCTCACCGGAAAGATCCATAATTTTTATGCTGACTGAAGTAACATCACCGTTTAAAAAATAACGGATGTTTGTTGTTTTGCCATAAGAAGGATTAGGCCAGTTATAGACCTTATCTGACGGCAGACACGGCAGGCTTGATACAGTTACAGGATTTAAGCTTCCTGAACCGTCATTTGTATGAGCTGCATTCCTTAAGAAATTACGCCATAAAATTCTGTTTTCAGCATAAACCCAGGGAGTTTTATATCCGTAAAGGTAACCATCTTCAGAATAAACAAGAAGCCCGAAATTACCGCCGGAATTAATGATTGCCGGTGTTGAACGAATCCTGCCGCCGGAAAGCAGCGGAAAACCATCAAGTACTTTTCCGTTAATACTGTAAGCATATATCCTGCCATCACCTGTGCCGAATATCACCTCAGCAATATTATCCCCGTTCAGATCAGCTACGGCAACACCGCCTGTAATTGTGGTTACGTTTGGAATGCTGAACGGAAAGTTATCAAGTACAACACCGAATTTATTTATTACAAATATCTTATTATCAGCTGTAAGAATAATCTCCTGCTGACCGTCTCCGTTAATATCACATATTGTCGGGGTTGAGTTAACTGATGTTATGCCTAAATTATTCGATATGACAGTATCGCCACCGGCAGCAGCAGTTCTTAAGATCCTGTTATCATTTGTAATTTTAACAGGCGTAGTATTTGGTTCTAATGGAATTCCTCCAAAATAGATATAAGAAGAAGCTAAATATTTTGCAGAATTATCAATAAATGAATATGTACCGGGCACTGTTCCTTCCAGTTTTATAGCAAGTGAGCGTATTGGATTACCAGAAACAGAATCAAACGAAATGATAAGACTGTCAACTTTTAATTTTGCAATTTTACCGTTTTGTGTTCCTGAAAAAAGAGAATTAAAACCGGTTGCCTGATTAATATTTCCAACAAATAATGCAGGCGTAGTTAATCCTACTCCCGCTTCAAAACTTTGCACAATTGGAGCTGATGTAGCTGTATCAATATTAAATGTAATCAGATTAAGCTTAGAACCGCTAACACCAACAACTGTTTTAGTGCTTCCTGAAAGGCTGTAGTTTAGAAATCCAACTGCAAACCCCGAAGCACTGTCTTTAAGATAGCCATTGGGCATATCAACTCTTATCGGGCTTCCGTTATCGCGAAAACCAAACAGGGTATCATTAATATTCACAAATATTTCATCGAAACCATTGCTGTTAAAGTCAAAGCCCATTGGATGTGAATTACCCGAAGTATCCCTGCCAACATACCTTGGGAAACCGGTAATGTTTGCAACATTACCGCATACTTCGTATGTAAAAGTCATTACCGGTGCTATCTGGCTGAACTGTCTTAAACAAACCCGTGAATTCTGATTTGAATAACTTTTTGAGTTAGGGAATGTAGTCTGGTTAAATTCATTCCTGTAAATATTGGATGGTCTGTAATGGTTGCCGTTATACCAGAAGTCAACAAAAAATCCATCGCTTATTAAATCGCCAATTGGTGTAGGTACCACAACACCAATATCCTGGGAGCCTTTTGCTTCTTCAACATCAACCCCGCGGTGGTTTATATCGGTATTGATAGTATTGCTTAATATTTTAGCGTCAATAACATTTTCATCAATATGCCATACCAGAATACCACCCTGAAAGTTTGCAGTATCATTTTTAAGTCCGGGTACGCTCCAGTCCAGCTCATCAACATCAGTGATGCTGCCTTTCAGTTTCCAGATATCTGCACTGTTAAAGCCGTCTTCATCTTTTGTAAATGTCATTGAATCACGGGTACCATTCTGATTCACAAAATAAATTTTTTGATTATCATTATTAGCATCCCTGTTTCTGTTTTCAACAAGGAAATATTCTTTGCCGCTTATGAGAATTTTATATACTGATTCATTCCCGTTCACATCCAGTGATGCAGCTTTGGTGCTGTATGTACCTCCTGTATTTATAACTATAGGGTTTACCCAGCCTAAATACTGTTTTTCCCATGCAGAAGGTTCCGGCGGGAAGACACCAAGGTAACTGAAAATTGACTGGCCGTCCATCAATCCAAACCTGCCGATTGCAGTTCTGCCTGTTTCAGTATCAAACAGGTCTGGCAGGCCTAAATGGCTGCCTATTGTAGCTACAACAATCCCGTTCATTCCAAGTTCAAGATAAACATCGCCGAATGTAGTATTTACTATCCTGTATTCCTGTTCAGGCAGCATGCAGGAATGATTAATAATCAATCCTTCATTTGTATAATAGCCCTGTGTTGTATCACCATAAATTGATCTAAGAGTACTTAAACCCATATAAATGGAAGGAAGATCAAGCTCACCCACAAACAAACCCTGTGAAGCAAGGTCAACATCTCTTCCAACGCCTGCATGGAATATCATAAACGCAGAGTTATTGGGGTTTATCCCCGTAAAATCATAAGTACTGTCAACTGAACGCCATACATCATAGAAAAGGTTACCCATTCGCTGAAGATTCTCCAGTCTGCGGGGCGAGTATACTTCCATTTCATTTGCAAGATTTTTTACTCCGGGCAAAAGTATATAATTTATTATCAGCTTGCCTTTGCTGGATTTAAAATAATAATTCTTCAGAAACTCCAGCTTATGTATAAAATACAAGCTGTCATGCGGCGGAGCGTCAACAGAATCAGGGTAATTGGATGATACATCAAACCTGCCGTCACCGGTAGTCTGAGGATTATTATCAGTCCTGAACTGTACTCTTACAGCATAAACATTTAAAGTTTCAGGAAGCAGTGTGCGGAACATAATATTACCGTAGTAACTATCCTTTTTTTCGACCGGATGGTAATTCAAAGGGTGGCTTAGCCGGAACTTTAGATCAGCAGAGTTTCCTGCAAGCAGATTATTTGCCTGGGAAAAAATCCCCGTATCATATACAAAAAACTGAACGGATACCAACAGCATTAAAGCTGTCAGTATCCGCACTTTCAATAGCGAACTTACAATGATCATTTAATTATTTCTGAGGTTGTTCTTCTGTTTTCTTTTCTTCAGGTTTTTTAACCGTTGATTCCTGCTGACCGAAATTTACTGAAAGAGTAAACCTTAAAGTATTGGCAAGCGGATGATTTTCTTCGATTGTATTAATATAGCTGAAATCAAATCCGTACATACTGTATCTTATGCTTGCACCAAGTGTAATAAATTTTCTTTTACCTTTATCAGGATCTTCATAAAAGAACCCGCCTCTTAAGCCAATAAGTTTTGGATTGCCGTACCAGTACTCAGCACCAACAGATGACTGTATTGATTTCATTACATCATTAAAACCGCCGCTGAATGATGTGAATATACCTTTGTAGACAGGATCTGATTCACCGTTCTCTCTTCTTTTTACAAGAAGCTTGGCAAAATCTGCTGTTAAAGTTAAATTATTAAATTCGCTCTGGTATAGATCGTACGCAAGACCCAATCTTAAATTTGTTGGAAGCGGATCAGCCTGGTCATTATCAACATAAGTTACTTTTGGACCGATATTTGAGAGATTTATACCTACACCAAATCTGTTATTTAGGAATTTAAGTTTGGTTTTTGAAGGCCTGTAAAGCATAGAAATATCAAAGCTCAGGTCATAAGCAGTACCTGTACCCTGCTCACCGGCAACCGGGTCAACTGCAAGTTTACTGTAAATGAACCTGGTTACTACACCAACACCTAGATCTTTGGTTACTTTTGTACCATAACCGACTGCAAGTGCTCCGTCAAAAGCTTGATAGTTACCGATTTCGTTCCCAAACTCATCTGTCTGAATAATTTTACCTATATTCAGATAAGTAATACTTACACCAAGAGTACCTTTAAGTTTCTTCATGTAATATTTACCCGCAAGATAGTCATAAAACAGATCTGACAGACCCAATCCCGGCAGCCATGGTGAGTGAGTAATAGAAACTTGAGCGCCTTTCTGGAAACCAAGACCAGCTGGGTTCCAGAACATTGCTGATGCATCATTAATCATACCTGTACCTGTTTCGCCCATTCCCGCATTTAACGAGTTTGGACCAATTAAAAGAAAGGGAACCGCAGATTCACCCTGCGCCATTATTCTGCCTGATAGCACAACCAAAACAGCCATCACACACAATTTTAATTTCAACATTTAAAGAATCCTCCTGGATATATATTAATTTTAACTAATACTATTTTAAAACTGCTAATTTTCCTGTATTTGTAACTGATAAACCGTCAACAGATTCAACGACCAATTTGTAAATATAAACACCATTTCCCAATGTTTCACCGTCCTGATCTTTCCCATCCCAGTCAATAACTACAAATTTATCTGAAACACCCGGTTTATCTATTTCTTTGATCAATCTTCCGGCTACCGTATACACTTTAATTTTCACATTTATTTCTGCAGGATAATTATGCTGGAATGTAAATGCAGTATTACCGGCAAACGGATTCGGATAATTATAAATATTTGTTACCTGAAGAGAACCGGTTGATGCAACATCAAATTCAATTGTTGCTTCATTGGAATTATTGTAGGTATCCCAAGCTTTTAATTTTAGTGTATGCCTTCCAACTGTTAAGTTAGTAAAGTCATATTCCAATGTTCCTGAAGTATAAGTAGTATCACTATTATAAAAATTGGTAAGATCGTATTTATTATTTTCATTGCCGTCAAGTACAGCTTCCAGTTTGTGCCCCAGGGTTCCGGTTGTATTGATGCCGGATTCATCAAACAAATCTGCAATGAATTTTGAATTTTCATTTACAATATCACCGCTTCTGAAATTTCGGGTGTTCATAAACATACTTATTCTGGGTCCAATTGAATCAACAGCGGCATTAGGGTTAATTCCACCTACAATAAAATTCCTATTTATTCCTGCGCCGTCATACTGGTTATTGTAAAAATAATTTATTAATCTACCCTGGTTGTTCTGGTAAGAAATATCCTTGGGGACAATAAATTCCGCAGTCCATTTACCATTATTTACATTTTTAGTACCTGAATATATAATTCCGCCATTAAGCCTGAAATTCTGAATAATAGGCGGGTTACAGTCTTCCTGTGTTGCAACATTCCTGTCAACATCATAAATCTTAAGCACAAGTTTGCCGTTGTAATCATTCCATACTGAAGAATCTGCCCGTAATACCGAACCGTAAATTTTAATTCTGCTTAATGCCTTCATTGTATCACCTGCTAATCCGCTGATGCTGTCTATATGTGAGCGGAAGCGCGGCATCTGTGTTCTTATGGTAGGATCACACATCAGAATATATTTCGCATCATTTTCTGAATATTGTATCTGCTGTTTAGTATTAAAAATAGCCGCACCAAATCTTTTTTGAAGAAGCAGAGTATCTCTTGGAATATAAAGATTACTGAATACAACATACATTAAAGCAGCATTGCTGGATGCATATACAGGTCTGGAAGCAGCAAGTGTGCCAATTGCGCCTTTGCGGTTTGCAATCATAAAAAGCTCGCCTGCACTTGTATTTGATGGATTATCGAATTTGCTCATATCGCAGCTTGCAATAGAAACAAACGGATAACGGTTAGTATTGTTAATAAGACTTAGAATAACATCTTTTTCAAGTACATATTCATGCGCCCATACATCTGGGCTGCCATGTCCGGTATAATGAATATTTAAAACACCGTCCGTCCAGTATTTAGCAATATCTTCATTAACCTGCGGTTTTCTTCTTCCCTGCGGAGTAATAACTGTAGGATAAGTTGCCAGATAAATCTTAAGCTTATCTATATACGGAGGGGTGTATTGTTCGGCAAGAGATTCACATTGCAGAAGGTGGAATATTCCTTCACAGCCCGGTGAAGTTGTTTTTTCGTCATCAGCAACAAACATCATTTTATTTTTCCAGTAACCGTTATGTTCCCCGCTTTCGTATGCATCTATTTTATCTATATAATTATTTGCTTCCACCAATGAATTTGCAGGTATTCTGCCGATTGCAAGATCCGGTTTATCAATTAAACCGGAGCCGCCTGCAATATTAACAAAAAAGTCATCAGTAGTCAAACCAAGTACCTGGTGGATCTGCGGATCAGTTTTTTCCCATGCCGGAACATAATTTATACCGGAGCTGGGTCTTAATCCTTTATAATCAAAACTACCATCACCAAGCAGGCAAACATAAGCGGGTTTAGTTGTCCAGTTTTCATATGCATATTTTATAAAATCCCGTATAGCAACAGCATCATATACACCGCCCGAAAACTCATTAAAGATCTGTTCTGTAGTTACAACCATTGTTTTCAAGTAATCTGGGTTGCCTTGACCGCCCTGCTCTCTCTTGTTTTTAAGCCTTTCGCCTACAGAAATAAAATCTTTATGAGTAACGATAATAAAACTTGCTCCATCAGAAATTCCGCGCAGGTTCTGGTTAGATACTCTGGATGAAATAGAGGTTGGTGTTTTATATCCGTTCTGCCCTACAATAATAAAACTGCTTAAACTCCCATTTATTTCAGTTTTACGGAATTTTACATTGGATGCAGAAACCTGTACAGGCTGAATCAATTTTACATCTGCATGACCGGTAGCATCAAACACACGGATATTATTATTTGAAAAAGATGAAACATTGTATTCAACTATTGCATTAGTATCAGGTGAGTTGAATCTCAGAAAATCACCGGATGCGGAATTAAATCTTCTCTTATACAGTATTTCAAACCAGTCCTGGTAACCTTCAGCTTCGCTGTTGCTTGCATAAAATGTAGCTCTAAGCTTAACCTGTTCACCGTTTGTTTTCTGTGATTGATTTATCGTAAATGTTCTGGCTTGAGTATTGATCCATTCATTAAATCCGGCTACAACACAATCAAGTGAGAACAGGAATTCGGACATATTGGAAAAATCATCTTTAACCTGGAAGTAGCCTGAATTGGGACAAAGCACTCTTTGAGCAAGCTTAAGTCTGTAAAATATATCTGAACCGGCTTCCAGTCCGTTCAGGTTTGTATTCCACTCAAATGACTGACCGGGTCTTCTGCTTGAGCTCAGCCACAAATTTCCTTCGTTGATAAGATTTTCCACCTCAGGTTCGATAAATAATTTTTCAGTAAATGAAGTCGGAAATACTGAAGCGTTCCCAGGATCGGACGGAGAAAGCATCATTCTTTTACCGTTATTAGGTGTATTAAATGCTATCCAATAGTAATTTGAACGGGAATACACATTTAACCTGTGATTGAAAGTACGGGCAGTAGAATCATATATCCACTGATTTATAGACCTGCCGTAAAACAATATATAATCATCATTATTAAATACACCATCGTTCTCTCCTTCAATATATATAGCATTTTCTACAAGGTCTTCAGGTCTTGGATCACCAAAAAATTCAGGAAGATAATTTCCGCCATTGCCGTAAATTTTAAAAGTTCTCGGGTCTATACCGGAAGTATTTATACCTGCATTATCAAGAAAACTTTTAGTGATCTTATAAATACCCTCGCTTGTTCCGTCTGCATTATCTTTAATTTCAAGTTTATACCAGTCACCCGAAGAAAGTACACTGTTAGTAACCAGCCTGTCTCTTTTAATATTTCTTAATTTCGGATTCATCCATCCGGCTGCAGTGTTAAAATTAATACCAGCACCTGAAAGAAGAGAAATCTCTTCTTTGCTTCTTGCCCTGTTAAGCTGAACCGGGGTTTCACCGAATGTAATACGGATCCTTAATCGGGAATAATATCTTAAACTTTTTGTTACAGGGTTATACTGAAAAGGATAAATCACTAGGTTACCTGTTACAGCATCACGAAGCGGACCTATATTGCTTAAACTTACAAAATTTTCAGGTAAATATTTATTCTGCTGGAACTCACCGTTCTTTAAATAATTATAATAAATGTTCTCAAAACTTCTGACATTCGGATTAAAAACACTCATTACCGGAACAGGAGCAATATTAATATTCTGTTCCTCCTTCATTTCATAATCAATAACCTGAACAGAATTGTTTATTTCTGATGGCAAGAAAACAGGAAAGCTTCTGTATTTTAGATCGGGGCTTCCTGATGAATTTATTGTTTTATCAAGTCCGTATAAAAATTCTATTACCGAAAAATTTTCATTGTTAAAGCTGAACTTTTTTTCATAAACTCCGGATGGTATATATTCAATTTCAAGATAAGTTGCTCCGGATGAAATGATCCGGTAATCCTGTTTAACTTCATTAAACAGGAAATCATTCATATCGGGCTGTTTGCCTGTATTTTGCCCCAAATTATTAATAAACAGTTTATTATCCTGGCTGAATAAGCAGGTATTTAATAAAACCAGTAATGCGGTCAAGGAATATTTGAATGAGTTCATTCTTATAAAATTTAAAATTTATAATAAAAAAACCGAAATTGAATAAATTGTTCAATTCGGCTTTATAAAATACTCGTAATAAAAAAAATTGCTAGTGGTATCAGAATTATAAAACCGAAATTAAACCTCTAACAATTTTTCTATAAATTTTATCCTCTTTTAAAGCAATATATATTGCCGAATAAATAATGTCAAGACAAAATGAATCTTAAAAAAAGCCGAAATTTTGCTAAAATTATACAATTTTAAACATATAATAACCTGATAACAGTTTCATAAACACCAGAAATCTCAATTTTATTAATATTATTTCCTGTCCCCAGAATTGATACTTTATTTCTTCCAATAGGCCCCCATTCATAAGCTTTTGTGGGACCAAACAAGCCGATAACAGGTATATCAAACCCGCTTGCCAAATGCATTATCCCGGTATCATTTGATATAAATATTGAAGTTTTGCTGATATTTGCAGCATTATTCATTAAATCACCGCAATATAATGCATATTTTATATCTGGAAAATTTTTTTTTCAGATGAGATGTCAATGATTCCGAATATTTTTTATCATCTGGACCTACCGATAAATAAAAGTATGCGCCGGTTTTTTGATAAAGTAAATTCATTAAACCGGCAAATTTTTCATAATTCCATACATTTTGTTCTTTTGCTGCACCTGTATGCAATCCTATAACCGGTCTGTTCCGTTCTGGAAAATTTTTTGTGAAATATTCTGCAGCAAAGTTTTTTTTATCTTCGTTTAAATTCAAAGAAATTTTGTTTTCTTCGGGTTCAATACCAATCTGCCTTATCACATCAAGGCTGCGCTCTATCTGGTGAACTTTTTTTGTGTCCCATAGGAAATCACTTTTTATATTCAGTACATAACCAATCCGGTTTTTTTCATAATCTCTTGACCTTACACCCGCCCTGTACTGAGCCCCTGAATAATAGGCAATCAAGTGGTTTGTTGAAGAAAAATCAACCGGTGAAGGCACAACAGCCAATTCCGGATTTTTATCTTTTATTTCTTTAACTGTATTTACAAAATTTTCAAATCCTTTTTCATAATAATAGATATTATCAACAGGGTTGTTGCTGCAGGAATTAAGAATTTCTTTTGCAAAAGCAGAGCTTTTGGAAACCAGAGTAATTTCAGCCGAAAGAAATTTTTTCCTCAGCGAGAGCATCATAGGCAGCGTACACAGAAAATCACCCATCTGGTGCCTTACTATAATCAAAATTCTGTTAATTTTATTCAGATCTTCATTTGAAAGGGTTATAACTTTTTCAAGAACAAATCCTTTAAAAACACCAATCGCTATGTTACTAAATATTTTTTCTGCACTGCCCAACTTTACTGCTTATCTTCCCCTTTTACTTCCCGGAATTCAGCATCCTCAATCATGTTTATATCATAATTCCGGCTTTTCAAATTTTCATTTCCGCTTACTTTGTTCTTTTGTTTTTGAGATACATTTTTAAGTATCCTTTTAAAGATCAGGTATGCAAGATAAATCAGAATTGCAATTACAACGTATTTCATATCAATTCTATCCGGGATTTATTGTGCAGCTTTTCTTAATGAGGGGTTGTAATATTTTACAGCTGAAAAATCGCTGCTGAAAATTTCATTTACAAGGTTATCAAAATCACTTGTGTTATTCACAAAATCTACTTCTTCGCAGTTTACAATCATTATCCTTGTAGCCTTGTATCTTGAAAAGAAATAATTATACGCTTCGTTTAAGCTTGAAATATACTCTTCACTTATTTCCTTTTCAATTTCCCTGTTTCGCCTTCTTATATTTGACATAAGCCGTTCTATAGTAGATTGAAGGTAAATTACAAGATCGGGAACAACTATGCCTTTATCAAGTCCGTTAACTACATGTTCATATATTTTAAGCTCATCATCGCTTAAATTGAGGTAAGCAAATATTTTATCTTTTTCAAAGATGTAATCACTGACTATAAAATTCTGAAAAAGCTCTTTCTGGTGCACTTCCTGAAGCTGAGTATATCTTTCAAGCAGAAAGAACATCTGAGTTCTGAAAGCATATTCTTCAGGTTTTACGTAAAATTTTTCGAGGAAAGGATTATCTTCAAAGTTCTCCAGTATAAGCTTGGCATTCAGCTTTTCAGCTAACATCTGAGCTACTGACGTTTTTCCTGCGCCAATTACGCCTTCAACAGCAATGTAGCTTATACCGGAATTTACAAAATTACCAGACAAATTTCTTCAAAAATTTTACTTTAGTGCTGTCATTTCCGGAAAAACACAGTTGTTTTACGGTTTTTTTTAAAACCGGGTGTTTAAATCCGGGCATTACTTCAACAAGCGGTATCAGGACAAAATTCCTTAAATGAAGCCTTGGGTGCGGTATCTTCAAATTTTTTTTGTTAAAAATCCTGTTACTGTAAAAAAGAATATCAATATCAATTTCCCTTGGCTGCCATAATCCTCTTTGTTTTCTGCCCAGCCTTTTTTCCGTATCCTTTAAAAATTTTAAAAGATCCAAAGGCTTGCTCCTGCATAAAAAAACTGCAATACAATTCAGGAACTTATTCTGATCCTTATATCCCCAGGGATCAGTTTCATACAGTGATGATACTTTAAGCAGGTCTAATGACCTGCTTAAAGAACAAATTTTTAATGCTTTTTTTAAATTGTTTTTTCTTTTTCCGCAGTTTGAACCGAAACCAAGAACGGCAATTACAGGCATATTAAACAGGTTCCTGCTTTGAAGTCTGCCTGTATTCAGTATGTTCTACTTCAACATAATCAGTCAGTCCGCCCAAAGGAGGGGAAGGCTTTCTTACTTTAATAACAACTTTTTGTACTACATTAAAATTACTGATTATCTTTACAGCAATCCTGTAAGCAAGAGCTTCAATAAGAAAAAATCTTTCTTCAGATACCACTTCTTTTATAAAGCGGTAAGCATGTTCATAGTCAAGCGTTTTTTTTAAGTTGTCCTCTGCTTCAGCTGCAGTAACATCACAGGTCATTTCAGCATCAATTTCAAATAAACCGCCGTTGGTGCGCTCAGCATCAAGCACACCGTGGTGAGCATAAAAGCGGGCATTCCTTATACGTATAATTGTATAATTCATTTATTGCTGAATAGTTTTAAAATATCTTATTTCTTTTTTTTCTTAACCTGTTTTTTTGCAGATCTTTTAACTGCCGGTTTTTTCTTTGCTTTTGGTTTTGCGCTTTTAGCTGTTCTGTTCTTTTTAAACGGCTTTACTTTTTTTGAAACCTTAGCACTTTTTTTTGAAGCAGCCTTAGGTCTTGATGATTTTGACTTTGATTTCTTGGAGCTTTTCTTTTTATTTTTCTTACTGCTTTTGGTACCGGCTTTTTTTGCTTTAAATTCTTCAAGGGCAAGCTTAACCATTGTACCCATATCAGCCGGGGATTCAGCAACATAAATTCCGGCTTCGCGCAATGCTTTAATTTTGTCTTCAGCAGTTCCTTTACCGCCAGCTATAATTGCACCCGCGTGGCCCATCCTTCTTCCCGGAGGAGCAGTTCTTCCTGCTATGAATCCCACTACAGGTTTTGTCATAAAGTTCTTAACATATTCTGCGCAGGTTTCTTCGGCATTTCCGCCAATTTCACCTATCATAATTACGGCATCCGTATTTTTATCTTCATTAAACAGCTTCATAGCATCAATAAAATTTGTTCCTATAATTGGATCTCCACCTATTCCTATGCAGGTTGATTGCCCTAAACCCAAAGCGGTAAGCTGAGCAACTGCTTCATAAGTCAATGTTCCGCTCCTTGAAATTAAACCAATTCTTCCGGGCAAATGAATAAATCCCGGCATAATTCCTATCTTAGCTTCACCCGGAGTAATTATTCCCGGACAGTTAGGACCTATCATTCTTAATTTTCTGCCGGTACGGTTTATATCTTCAATATAATTCTTAACAGTTATCATATCCTTTGTGGGAATACCTTCTGTAATAGTAACAATAACTTCTACTCCTGAATCTGCAGCTTCAATTATTGCATCAAGCGCAAATGCAGGGGGAACAAAAATTACAGAGGTATTTGCGCCTGCTTTTTCAACTGCTTCTTTGCATGTATTAAATACGGGGATTTTTTCATCGAACAGTGTACCGCCTTTTCCGGGAGTGACACCTGCAACAACATTTGTGCCGTATTCGATGATTTGTCTTGTATGAAATGAACCTTCAGAGCCGGTAATACCCTGCACCATTAATCTTGTATTTTTACCAACTAAAACACTCATTTTAAGCTGCTTTCTATATTAAAATTATATATTTATTGTGTGGAATGTATCTGCAGACTGCAGATTATCAAAAATAAGGATTAAAAATTTATGAAAAAATACCGAAGTAAATGTGTATTTTATGCAGGAAATTAAAAACCCGGCTGTTAACCGGGTTTAAAAGGATTATTTAAAACAGGTGGCTATTTAATCTTCTTTTACGGAGTTACCGGTAATAACCCATTCGCCGTTCTTTTTTGCTGAAAGATTATATGTTACTGTCAGGGTTTTTGTAACTTCTGTATCTTTACCGTCCTTTTTAACTACCTGGGTCTGCTTAACTTTGGCAACTACACTTGCTTTATCATCTTTCTGGCTTAATACCTTTGGTTCTTCTACTATAGTAAACTGTTTGGTATTACGATAACCAGATTTCAGCTTTTCTACGGGACGTGAAGGAAAATACTTCTGCGCCTTTTTCATATTTGATTCAAAATTTCCGCTCTCGTTTATGCCACGCTGAATATATTCATAATAATCTTTTACAGTTGAAGTCGGATTTTCAAACTTCTTCGTAATTTCCTTCTGGATCTCTTTTTTCTTTTCCTTTTTCTTTTCAGCTTCTACTTTTTTTAATGAATCTTTAAGTACCTGTGTTAAATCCTGAAATTGCCCTGTAGTATCACCATTGTTTAAATGCTGATTAGAACTGTTTTCGATTAAACCAAGCTTTCTTTCACGTTCATCCAGCTCAATTTCTTTTAATTTAACGCGCGCTTCACGGTCATTCAGTTCCTTTTCTTTATCAGCAAGGATCTGAAAACTGGTTTTGTTTGTATCTTCGTTTTCTTTTGAGCAGCCGGCAATAATCACAATTCCCAAAATGACTGCTATATATTTAATGTAGTTAATCATAATTATTTAAAAAAATGGTTTATATCTTAACCTTAACTGTAAATATAATAGCAAAATAAGGTAATTGCAACCTTAATTTATCAATAAATGCTATAAACTTGTGATTTTTACTTAGTTATTGTGATTCGTAAAGGATCTTAAAATTTTGAAATGCATTAAACAGGGAAATTGCTACATCATTCTGCCCTTTTTCACTGGAGAGGTATTTTTCATCATTAATATCTGAAAGGTAGCCGGTTTCAACAAGCACGGTTGGCATTGAAGCGCCAAGGGTGACCCAGTTTCCAGCCTGAAACACTCCGCGTGTTTCCAGCTCAGTATAACTCAACATATTCATCTCGATAATATTTGCCAGGTATTCACTTAACCGTGTGTATCCCGCATGTGCAAGCGAAGCAAAAATGAATTTATCCAGTGAATCATTTCCAAACTGGGTGAACAGCAGCTTATAATTTTCTTTCAGTGTAAATTGAACGGCTTCCGGCATTCTTTCTTTGTTCAGAAGGTAAACTTCAAACCCTTTTTTATCGCTTTCTTCAAGCTTTTTATGATTTGCATGAATGCTTATAAAGAGCTTTGCCTTATTTTCATTAGCCTGTGTTGTGCGCTCTTTCACGGTTGTATATTCATCAGTAGTCCTGGAATAAATAATTTTTATTCCGGGATAACGCTGCTCGATAAGCTTTCCCAGCTTCATAGTAACAGGCAGAACTATATTTTTT
>LLZO01000384.1 GCA_001567545.1 Candidatus Tepidiaquacellales bacterium OLB5 | reverse complement strand
ATGTACACACAAAGAAGCAGCGCAGCTATAACATGAGCCGGATCCGCTCGAAAAACACCAAGCCTGAGCTGATTGTACGGAGCTGGCTGCATAAACAGGGCTACAGATTCCGCCTGCACGATAAAACCCTGCCCGGAAAACCCGATATAGTTCTAAAGAAGTATAAAACCGTTATTTTTGTTCACGGCTGTTTCTGGCACGGACATAAAAACTGCAGGTATTATGTAGTCCCCAAAACACGCACAAAATGGTGGCTGGATAAAATTAACGGTAATATTGCAAGAGATAAAAAGGCACAGCGCGAGCTAAAAAAGCTCGGCTGGAGAGTAGTTAATATTTGGAGTTGTCGCTTAAAAATTAAGAAATTAAATTATTAATTGGACAAGATATTCGATCATCATTTATAAATCTTGCAACGAACAAACTTCCGTTATTTTTTCCAATTAAAAGCCAAATCAGGTTTACCGTTTGTTTTAACTAATAAACCAAGTGAATTCCAAAGTATGAATTCATATTTAAGGAAATCTACAGTACTTTCAGTTCCAACTTTACGGTTAGGGTTTGTTTTTATCATACCTTTAGCCTCGTATTCCAATAACATTTGCTTCCTAATTTCCATAACGGTTTTTCTACCTCTATTTTGATTACATAAATTATCAAAATCAAAAATTAAATCTAAATGATGACCTTTAATCAAAATTGTTTGAGTAAAATAGTCATAGAATAATTTACTATTCGGACCATTTACTAGGCCCAAATGATATAATTTGAACCCCTCTTCAGTCATACTACCTGTAGAATCAACAACTCCAAGATGTTTTAAAAAAGTAACATAATTCTTCTTGATAGAATTAAAATAATTATCACCCACTATTGTTACATCTGCATCTCTTTTTAATTCTTCAATTGCCTTTACTTTAGCAATGCCCGTTAAAACTTTAATCTTTGCAATTTTTTTCTCAAGAAATGTAATGTCTTTTCTGCCTCCGAGGGTTTTAATTAAGTTACCTTCATAATCTTTAACGGACATTGGTGTTAAAGTTTTAATAACATTTTGAGGTATTAAATAAGTTTCCCAACAATAGGAAAAAGCATCACCATTTATTTGTCCTGTTTTTTTTAAATAATAACAATGTAACAACAAATGAAACAATGGAATAGGCATATCTAGATGCTTTGCCCAAAATCTATTCGTTGCAATTGATTTAAATTCAATTTTCTTTGAAAGTGCATTAACATTATGAATAAGGGAAACATTAGAGGGGGAATTATTGTCATAAATTATTAAACCAATTGGAAGACTTTCTTCAATTTGCTTTCTAAATAGATCTGTCATATATGCACCAATTTCGTAATCTTCCAGTTTGTTCGGAACAATTAAAAATGAAAGGTTACTACTGTTTAAATATGCAATTGATTGCCCCAAGCCTGTTAGAATTCCTCTTTTTGTTTCAGTAGGTGGTTTGAATTCAAAAGACACCATAAGTTTTTTAGCATCATCATAGAATGCAGCATCCGGTGATGGGAAAGAACTGGCACAGCCAACTCTATAGAAATCAACACCAACATCAACACAACATTTCCAATAACCTGATTTAAAATTTGCTAAAATAGAATCAGTTGTGGTCTTAGCTAACAAATGGTGGTTTATTGACATAGTCTATTTTTCTAACATTGAATATTTTGCTAAAAAGGTAGTGCTTTCTTCATTCCAATCCTTGTTTACAACTGTCCTCAATCGTTCACCAAATATTTGTGCAACCAAACAAGGAAAAGCGTTGCCTACTTGCAAACATTGATTAATAATAGGGCCGCTGAATTCATAATAATCAGGAAATGTTTGTATTCTGGCAGCTTCGCGTACAGTTAAAGTTCTATTCAAAAACGGATGAACTGGTAATGCGTTATGTCCAGGTACTATTGTGCTAGAGGGTTTATTTCTGTGAAGTCTTTTATAAACATGGCTGAAGTTTGATATTGGTTTACCTGTTTTTATACCGTTTCTCAAATGTTTTGGTAATTTACTAACGTCTAGTTTTTGCCCTTCTTCAATAAATGAGAACCTTTCTGTTACAATTTTGGCATGCTTTGCTGCAACGTGATTTTTAAATTTTCCTAATGTTGTTTCATTTTGATAAATCTGTTAATACTTCACCAACTGTTCTATAGGGTAATTGCCATGATTCAGGTTTATCAAAATATTTTGGTTTTGGAAAAGGAATAATTAATCCTGTTTTTGTCCCAAAAAGAATAAATCGTTTTCTTATTTGTGGTACTCCGTAATCGGCAGCATTAATAATCTTAATTTCTGTTTTATATTTGTTTTTAAGAAAATAATTTCTTATCTCTTCAACATAAGATCCATTATGTGCTGAAATTATACCTGGAACATTTTCCATAATAAACCAGTTTGCATTAGATTTAATTACAATATTGGCAAATGCAAATACTAAATCGTTACGTTTATCAGCTTTTAAATCATGATTTTTTGTATTTACAAATCTTCGTTTACCGAAAATCGAGAAACCTTGACACGGTGGACCTCCAACTATCAAATCAACTTTTTCTTTTTTTAACCTTTCTGCTATTAAATTTTGATTTTCCTCTAAAGATAAATCCAAATTTAAACATTTGTGTGATTTTTGGTTATTTCTGTAAGCCTCAACAGCATATTTATCATTATCAACTCCAAGTATACACTCAAGGCCTGCAGCCTCTAACCCTTGCGTAAAACCTCCAACGCCACAAAATAAATCAGCAAATTTCAAAGTAGCTCTTTTATATTTATTAAATTTTTTCACTTTATACCTAGAAAAAATTTCTCCAAACCTAGCTTCTCCTTCAGGATCAATTCCTTCATAATCTACATTATATATATGATCTGCAACAGATTGTGCTAATTTTGCTGCAAGTAATGGTGGAACCGCATTCCCAACCAATATGCATTGTGAACGTCTGTCGCCTTGAAAAATAAAATCATCAGGAAATGTTTGAAGTCTCGCTGCTTCCCTTGGTGTCAAACTTCTGTGTAAAACTGGATGAACAGGTAGTGCATTATTGCCAGGAACTATAGTTGAAGAAATCTGCTTCCTATGTAATCTTGTATATGTGTTACCAAAATTTTTTTCTTCTGATTTCTACTGGCAAATTTTCAGGTTTTGGTAACTTACCGCCTTCCTCAATCAATGCATATCTTTGGACGACTATCTCGTTATGTTTAAGTACTATATGATTTGGAATTATTTTATCTTTATTAATCAAATCGTTAATTGCTTCACCCACATTCATGTAAGAGCTTAACTTACCAAAAGAATGCATATTTGGTTTTGGGAATTTGAATAAACGATCAATTCTGCTTCCAAAAATAATAATTCTTTCTCTCTTCTGTGGTACCCCATATTTTGAGGAATCAATTAGTGAATATGAAATGTTATAACCAATTTCCAAAAATGAATTTATAATTTTATCAAAAAATCTCCCTTCAAACATAGTAGAAATACCTTTAACATTTTCAAATAAAAAACATTTCGGTTTAATTATATTGACAATTTTTACATAATCTTCAAACAAATAATTTCTAGGGTCAGATGAATTTTTGTTTCCCATATTTGAAAAACCTTGACATGGAGGACCACCTATAATTACGTCAATTGTTTCATCGCCAATCAGTTCTTTAATTTCCTCTTTTGAAAAAAGTCTAATATCTTTACATATAAATGGTGTTGTAGGGAAATTAAGCTTAAAAGTCTTTTCGGCTTGGGGCATTATATCAGAAGCAAAAACGCACTTATATCCTGCTTCTTTAAAACCTAAGTCTAATCCACCCGCTCCAGTGAAAAGCGAAACTACCTTTAATTGTTTTCTTGTTTGCCCGTTACTTTTGGTACTATTCATTGCATGCCCATTTAAATTTGGTCCATTTGAATTGTGCCCATTAAGTTTCTTCAATACTTATTATCTCCATGATTTTTACTTTAAATAATAAACAATATTAATACCTAAAATATTTTAGGTGTTTATATAAGTAAATTATTAATTGTAATGTCTGCAATTTACATATTGGATAAATGTTTTACAATGAATTAACCTTAGTTATTATTAACAATTAAAATTCACTATTAACAAATTACGCTTAAAATCTATTGTAAAAGTATCATTTCATGATACTTTTTTACAAAATTAATTTGGTTTCTGTTACTATAGGCTTGGGTGAATTGGTGAAAGATAGAATTTCCCAAGCTCATTGCCTCATGTATGTAAATACTCTTCAATCTTATTTAATATCCCCTATGTTTCCATTTGACAGAACCGGATCAACTACATGAATTCAACAGATATTCAGTCTGTCTGGGGAGATGATACCTGTAAAACAAAAGCCTCATCTTGCTGCTCAACCGTGACTTAATAATATATATAGTTTATTGGTAACCGTACCTGTTTACCTTAGTAGTAAACGGTGGAATTATTGTAATAAATAACCAAATTCTATACTAACTCGCGCAACGGGTGAAATCATTTTTTTATGTCACCCTTCGGGGTTCTAATTGCAATTGAATTTCTTAATCTACAAATATCACACCCATCCGGGGTTAAAGGCAAAAGCAGCAGAGATATATTCCCCTTATAATAATATCGAGTAGAAGAGCAGACCCTGAAAACTTTTTTAAAAAAGTCAGGTAAATTCCTAAAGGCAGGACAGGGTGACAAATTTATATAAACATACATATATCTCTGTGTCCTCAGTGTCTCTGTGGTAAAGGCTTTCTGCGCTTTCTGTCCCGAAGGGACTCCTATGGAGCAGTCCCAAGCATTTGCTCAAGCGGGATGATTTTTTACTCCCTCTGCGCGCACCATTGGTGCGCTTGCTCCCCCTTAAAGGGGGAGATGAAACCCGGTAAAACAAAAAAACCTCAGCTGATTGCACCGGCTGAGGCTATTACCATAATTTTATTTCGCCCCTAAAGGGGCTTTGTTTTTTTGGATTTCTTATCCCCGCTCTAAAGAGCGGGGCTATAAATATCAAACCCCTAACGGGGTTAAAATTCAATTTTTTATTTCCTTTGTGAAACTTTGAGCCTTTGAGTCTTTGTGGCAGCTTCTGTTTTGATTTTGCTTTTTTAAAATAAAAAAACCGGTCAACATTACTGTTAACCGGTTTC
>LLZO01000383.1 GCA_001567545.1 Candidatus Tepidiaquacellales bacterium OLB5 | reverse complement strand
AAGGGCGGGGCTACATATATTTTATTTATGTGCCGCCGGGTGTGTACCCGACGCGTGTCACCACTAAAATTAACTTATTAACTTATTAACCTATTTAACCTTTTAACCTTTTAACCTTTTAACCTTTTAACCCAATTCACCTACTTAACCAGAACCATCTTCTTCGTTTCCCTGAAATCGCCTGCAGTTAATGTATAGAAATACACTCCGCTGGCAAGCTTTGTTCCGTCAAAATCAGCATTATAAGTACCAGCGCTCATGTAACCTTCGGTATAGGTTTCAACCAGCTGACCGCGTGAGTTATAAATTTTCAGGCTTACAAATCCGGCTTTTGGAATTGAAAACTGAATATTTGTAACCGGGTTGAACGGATTGGGATAATTCTGCGAAAGCGAATATACAGCAGGAATTTCGTTGTTATTTATTATTCCAACCATTCCGGTAACAGCCTGTTTGGTTCCCTGTTCAACAGCGCCGTGGAAAAGCTCTGAAGAATCTTTGTATACAATAATATTTAAGCGGCAATTTTCCGGAACCCAGGCTGCATCAACTGTAATTGCAACATTTTTTGTTATAGTCTGGTTCTGGTTCCATACACCTGTATTCAGGTTTTCACCTGTCGGTGCAGGTACTATCCTTGCAATATCTTTATGCACGTAATCATTGTGATACCCTGCTGTACCGCATGATGCATAAAAATTCTGCGGGTAAACAACGTTATCTTCAGTAAGCACATAGCAGATCTTATACTGCGCGTTTAATGTTGTCTGCGCAATTGCATTAATAGTGGCAGTATACTGCCTTGTTCCCGTGTTGTAATTTGTTGCAGTAACAAGAACATTTATATTGCTGTTTGGCGCTGCATTATAACGGTTCTGCGCATATGTATTCCACATTGTATATGTTACATACGGATACGGCGCGCCGTTATTACCGGGGTGATTAGTTCTGTCAAACACTCCTGTTGGGTAAGCTAAAAAGCCAAGTAAAGTTCTAATTTCATTACCCTGGAAGTTCTGCCATGGGTCACTGCTTGCGCCGTGATAAGCTATAACAATGGTATTCGGATATTGGGTTAAAATCTGCTCAGCAGCCTGGTGACCGCATGGGCACCAGCCGCACCATGTGCCTGTACAGAACTCAAGCACCATTCTTCTTGGCTCGGCATTCAGCTTAGTTACTGAAATAACCAAAGCAAGAACAAATAATATTGTGAAAATTTTTTTTAACATAATTTAATTCTCCTTACGGGTTATAAAAAACAAAACGGGGCTTAAT
This sequence comes from Candidatus Tepidiaquacellales bacterium OLB5, assembly GCA_001567545.1. GTDB lineage: Bacteria > Bacteroidota > Ignavibacteria > Tepidaquicellales > OLB5 > OLB5. Next base: position 2,664 of record LLZO01000383.1, on the reverse strand, counting down.
AGCCCCGCTTCATTAAAAAATCTGAATTCCCGCATTAAGCGGGGTTAAACAAAAACTAAATATTATTTAACCAGCATCATCTTTTTGGTTTCAGCAAAATCATTTGTTTTTAATGTGTAGAAGTAAATACCGCTTGAAAGTTGTGAGCCGTCAAAATCTACATTATAAACGCCTGCTTTTAAGAAACCATCAATATATGTTGCTACTTCCTGACCCATTGAATTATAAAATTTAAGACTAACTGTCTGATCTTTTGGAAGTGAGAACCTGAAGTTTGTTGTTGGGTTAAACGGGTTAGGATAGTTCTGACCAAGGCTGAAGCTTTCAGCTACTTCATTGTTGTTCTGGATACCAACAGGTTGTACAATAGAAATAAATCTTGACTGCTGAATATGTTGATCAGTTGAAACACTTCCGCTGGTTTTAAAAACCAATATGTTCATATTCGCATTATTTTCAGCAACATGATTAGGAATTACATAGCTTAATGGTATTGTATAAGAAACATTCTGATTCCATGGATCGGCACTATTTACAAGAGTACCTGTAGAGCCGTTAACTAGCCCTTTAACTACATGTTTATGTACATAATTTGAACCGCCTTGGCAGCTGCCATTACCGGTTTGCGGATAGATCAGGTTATCTTCAGTACAAATAAACAGCACATTATAAGTGCCTGTCAAATTTTCTAATGCAGTAATTACTACGTCAGCTGAAATAGTTCTTGTACCTGCATTATATGTTTTATTATTAACCTGTATGGAAACACCCGGGTTTATTGCGCTTGACTGAACAACAACCTGGTTACCCCAGCCGCTCCTTGAAATTATTCCTGTTCTTCTGCCAACTACTCCGGTTGGGTAAGCACTGAAACCAAAAAGCTGTATCATCGGTAAACTGTATGATAACCATGGATCAGAGCCTGCGCCATGGTATGCTAAAACAACAGTGTTCGGGTATGACTGAGTAATTGCATCTACTATTTGATGTCCGCACGGACACCACTGGCACCAAGTGCCTGTGCAATACTCAAGTACTGTATTAAATCCTGTTTGGGATGAAACATTTGGTTTAAAACCAACAAGAGCAATGACAGCAATTACAACAAGTAAAAGCTTTTTCATTTTAATATCCTCTTTTTAATTATTTTAAAATTGTTAAAATTTATTAGTTTGTAACTCAAAAACTAATTTAATTTCAATTAAATTTCAAGTCTAATTTATACTTAATTTATTATAAATAATTAGAAAAAAGGCTAAAAATTTAAAGAAATCAGCAATTATTTCAATAGTACCATTTTTCGCGTAAGTGAAACTTCGGATGACCTAAGATTATAATAATAAATACCGCTTGGTAAATTACTTCCGTCATAGTTTATCTCATAAGACCCCGGTGTAAGAAAACCGGAATATAAAACTGAAATTTCAGTTCCAAGGGCATCGTATATTTTAAGTTCAGTTTTTGTATTTATATTTTTTTCATTAGACTTAATTTCAAATTTAATTTTAGTTTCCGGATTAAACGGATTAGGATAATTCTGATACAGCATAAATTTATCCGGAACGTCTGATGATATACTGTTTATTCCAATAGGATAACCCGGACCTCCGCCGTTCGTAGTTTTTAAAATTGTTCCGTATCCGCCCGAAATCCAACCCGTGTTATTATTCAGCATAAATAACGAATACAGATTTTGAGATGTGCCGGTTAGTGTTGAATCCCAGTTAAAACCATTGTCAGTTGTTCTGTAAAGCATACCGTTATCACCTGCCATAAATCCAGTGTTGTTATCAGAAAATACTAGAGAATAAAATGTAAATCCAAGAGATAGATAATTGTAATCTGTCCAGTTAATACCCCCGTTTGTAGTTACCATTAACATTCCGCAGCAGCCGGTAGCAATACCATTAGAAGGTGAATTAAATTCTATAGTAAATATCGGATTTACTTCGCCAAGTGTATACTGCATCCAGTTTAAGCCGCCGTTTGTAGTTTTAATGATAAAACTATTACTGCCTGTAACATAAAAATTTTGAGCATCAATAAATTCTGACGCAAGGAAATTTATTTCAGGCAAATTATTTGTAACAGAAAACCAGTTTTCGCCGCTGTTAGTTGTTTTAAGCAGGGTTTTTTCAAGTCCGGTAATTATTCCTGTATTAGCGTCATAAAAATTTACTGATGTCAAATTATTTATAGTTCCTGATATTTTAAGGACCCAGGTATTTCCAGCATTTGTAGTTTTAAAAATTTTTCCGCTGTCGCTGCATATAAATCCGTTTGTTAAATCTGTAAAAAATATCGATTGATGATTTCCCGTTAAATAAAAATTGCTCCAGTTAATCCCTGAATTTGTTGTTTTAAGTATTGTATTATACCCGCAGGAAAAACCAGTTTGTTCGTTGATAAAATAAATTGACTTCAGTGCATAAATAGTCCCTGTATTCTGGGGATACCATTGTGCTTTCAGTGAAATTGAAATTATTATTAATATAACCGCTGCTCTATAAAACATATAAAAATATATATATTAATTATGATAAATAAAACAATAAGATATTTCCTATTTTAAAAGCATAATTTTAATTGATTTATCAATCTCTTCCGCTGTTAACCTGCAAAATAAACCCCGCTCGGCAGATTGCTGCCGTCAAACTCTGCTTC
>LLZO01000382.1 GCA_001567545.1 Candidatus Tepidiaquacellales bacterium OLB5 | reverse complement strand
TTACAACAGAGCCGCCTATAACGGGCATTCGTTTACCTCGGAATATATTTACCGGAGCTTTTATCAATGCTTACATAAAATTAAATAAATTATCAGCCGTGATATTTTTTTATTTTCTGCGAATATTCCTTAACAAGCTGCTCTGCGCGCTTAAGAGTCCTTGCCTCTGCGTTAACGTGAAATATCTCTCGTTCGCTGTCTGGTATGCAAAGCACCCAGGTGTAATCATCAAAAAATATCTTTATCCCGTCTATCATCTGCCTTTTTTTGCCTTCGGAATCTTCAACCAGCCTGCGCATTATCCTGCCTTTCTGGTCCAGCGAGCAGAAAATATTATTCTTTGCCATATGCAGTGAAGGAGTTTTCTTTTCTATTTCGCTCAGCTTTTTATGAGAGCGCGCGGCAAGCTCCAGTATCTTCATTATAGAAAACATCCCATCTGTTGCAAAAGAAAACTCGGGGAAAATAACCCCGCCCTTGGTTCCGCCTGCAAGCTCTACATCAGGCAGCGAAGCTGCATTCATTATTGCAAAATGCGAGTCCTTTACCCTAACAACTTCAGTGTAATATTTTTTTGCAACAATATCAATTTCACCGGATGCCTGAATTGGAACCGCAATCTTTTTTGTGTTAGGGTATAATGTAAGATACATATAAACCACAAGGCTAAGGAAACGGTCATAGCTTAAGATCTTCCCGGTATCATCAACCAGGTATATTTTTTCCCCCCCGGCATCAATCAAAAAACCGGCATCGTATTTAAGCGAAGTGACAATATATGAAAGCTGCTGCAGGGCATTTTTGAACTCTTCGGGTGAGCGGGACTGTTTGGCTGAGTCAAGATGCGAGTCCAGCGTTACAAGCTCAATATTAAAATCACCCATTATATTGGGCAGAATGGTAGATGTAACACCGTGCGAAAAGTTGATGGCAATTTTAAATTTTCTTTTATTGATTATCTCTTCGTTAACCATTGATATAAAACGCTCGCGGTAGCTTTCATAGGTCCTTTCAGCATAGCTTATTGCGCCGATCTTATCAAACGGAATGGGACGCGCATCATTGGAAATAACCAGACGCTCTATCGATTTTATCTTGGCTGATGAAAGATCCTTTCCGTTTGAATCAAAGAAAATAATATCGCACCGTGATGAGTCAAAAGGTGATTTCCTGACAAAAATACCCCCTGAAGCAGCCCCCTTGCCAAGCTCCTGTCTTAAAATCGGGATAGGAGTTGTCTGGTAATCAAGCACAGTAACACCGCTTGAAAGCAAGCCTGATGTAATAGAACCTTTTATCATCAGAGAAACATTATCAATATCGCGGGAAATAAGTATTTTTGACCCAAGCCCGGAAAAAACTCCATAAGCCATTCCCAGCTTTGCGCTGAAATCAGGTGTAATTTCTATGTTGCTGATGCCGGTGATACGTGAATCGGTGAAAAGCGTATCTTTCCATCTTTCTTCCCATATCAGGTTTTTTGTTACGATAGAATTGCTGTCAACATTTTTCTGGGGCCATATCTTTACATCGCTTCTTACAGTTACATTGCTGCCAATAGCCACATTAGAGCCTATAAATGTATTTTCGTTTATCCTGCAGCCGGGTTTTATCCTTACATTGTTGCAGATTACACTGTAATTTATCCTGGTGTTATCTTCTACAGAAGTATTATTCCATATAATAGAATCTTTTATTACAGCACCCGGAGCAATATAGCATTTTGGTCCGATTACTGAGTTTATAACCTTAGCAGTGCGTGAAATTTTTGATGAAGGAGCAATAATGCAGCCGTTCCTTGTGAGTCCTTTTGCCAGCGGCAGATCAGCTTTTCCTTTAAGGGCTTCCAGGTTAGTTTTTATATAATCTTCCAAAGAGCCAACATCCCGCCAGTAGCCGCTTAGCGTAGCGCCGTATAACGGCAGTTTATTCTTCAGAAGGTACGGGAACAGGTCTTTTGAAAAATCACAATCCGTTTTATTGCCTCTTGCTTTCGGAACAAGCCCGAGAGTATCTTTTTCAAGCACATAAATACCGGTATTTATGGTATCGCTGAAAACTTCTGACCAGGAAGGCTTTTCAAAGAACTTTGTTATTTTGCCGTCATTATCAGTAAGTACTATACCAAACTGCAGCGGATTTTTTGCGCGGGTTAAAACCAGCGTAGAAACAGATTTTCTTTTTTCATGAAATTTAATTGCCTGCGAAAGATCAAAATCTGTAACAACATCCCCGCTGATGATAATGAACCGGTCATTGATAAGCTCGTACCCGCAGTAAACTGCGCCTGCAGTGCCGTAGTCGGCATCGGGTTTTACATATTGTATCTTAACGCCAAATTTTTTACCATCCTTAAAATAATCGCGGATAATTTCTGCCTGGTGATAAAGAATCATTATAATATCAGTGATATCATGCTTTTTTAAGAGTTCAATAATGTGTTCAATGATAGGCTTGTTTAAAAGCGGTGTCATTGGTTTCGGAATATTTGCTGTCAGGGGTCTTAGCCTGGTGCCAAACCCGCCAGCCATCACAACTGCCTGCATATGGTATTTTTCCTTAATTTATTAAGCATTGACACAGTCAATGCACTCCAAAGAAAATCATGAAAGATGTATTTTTGTTTTTTTTCTTTTGCCTTTTTATTTGCTTACTTATCTTTCTTTTTATCAAAATCAAAATTTACATCCGGCGCTTTATCTGTTCCCGGGGCAGACTTGAAATACTGTTTTTCCTTAAACCCGAAAATTTTTGCGGTGATAAGTGTCGGGAACCTGCGCACTGAAGTATTAAATTCCTGCACGGCTTCATTGAATTTTTTTCTTTCAACCGAAATCCTGTTCTCAGTACCTTCGAGCTGAGACTGCAGCTGCAGGAAATTTTCGTTTGCTTTTAACTGCGGGTAGTTTTCAGCTACAACAAGCAAGCGCGAAAGAGCGCCGGATAATTTATCCTGCGCATCTGAGAACTGTTTGAATTTTTCTTCATCGCTAAGGTCATCTGTGGAAAGTTTTATCTGTCCGACTTTTGAGCGCAGCTCTGTAACTTCAGTTAAAACGTCTTTTTCAAAATCAGCATAACCCTGTACTGTTTTAACAAGGTTGGGAATAAGATCGGCTCTGCGCTGGTACTGATTTTCTACCTGCGCCCACGCCTGGTTAACTTTTTCATCCTGCTCAACAAGAGAATTATATCCGCAGCCCGAAAAAGCGGTTAAAAATAAAATAAATATTGTGAAATTGAGAAAATATTTAATTTTGGGCATAATTTTAGTATAATTTTAAGGAAAATTACGAAAGTTAGTAATTAAATACAATTTGAAAAAATTTGCGGGAAAATTAAGGTAAAGAGCTTTATTTACAGGAATTAATACAGGTACTGTTTAAAGTTGGTCTGTAAAATATATTTTATTTTATCATTGAAACATTATTTCTGTAATATTCCTTACTTTGCGAATTTACAAAATAAACAGATGCAAAGAAAAGAAATAAAAATACCAGAAGCTTGATAAGCTCGTATTTAAAGAATTTTAATAATTTTAAGACCTGTGACTCTGAAAACAGTAAATTAGGGGCTTTAAAAAATATTGTGTTATTTTGCATTGTATAAAAATATTAATTTAAAACTAAAATTTCAAATACAAATTTTGTTAAAATTAATAAGTTTAATATTATGATTATGTTAAAAAGCAGTTATGTTAATAACATTAATGCATTTTAGAGGAATATCTGACAAAGGTGTGACAGTAATAAGCAGTATATGATTTAATAATTCAAATCAGTTAGAGGAATATAAAAAAATTTCAGGATAATAATTTTTTATTCCGGGAAATCAATAAAATTATTCACAGGTACCACAAAGGAGCAAGCGGATTATCTTACTCGCCGTATTTAATTATTTTCACTTTTTCTTCGGTTATCAGAGAGCTGCCTATCATCCCCGTTTCTTCGAAAACATTTTTCAGCTTTTCTATATTATCTTCAGTATCGGTAATTTCTATTACTATCGGCAGGTCGCTGGAAAGCTCAAGCAGGTCGCTTGAGTGAATAATGCTTGCTTTGCCAAATCCGGTTATTCCGCGAAGCACCGTAATGCCTGCATATTTGTGCTCCCTTAAATAATTGGTAAGATACTTGTAGAGGTTTTTGCCTTCGTATTTATCGCTTTCACCGATAAATATCCTTAAAAGTGTTCCCATAGATTCTTTTTGCATAGTAATAAATCCCCGCCCGGGAGACCCCGTTAATTTGATGCAAAAATAAAATTAAATGAACTCTCTTTATTATAATAACAAATATTGATTCAAAAAAATTACTTAGCGATAATTAAAGCAAGTTCTTTGCCGGCATAAATTGCAGCGATGCAAAGAATGATATTAAGAGCAACATTCAGCGCAAACAGCATAACCTGGTTAAGCTCTATAAGACGGAATGATTCATATGCAAAAGAAGACATTGTTGTAAACCCTCCAAGAATGCCAATAGCAATAAAATCACGCATTTCAGGAGAAATATTCCTTCCGGCTGTAACAGAATATATTAAAAAGCCAAGCACAAAACTGCCTAAAACATTTACAGTAAGTGTTCCTAAAGGAAAAACCGGCACGAGGTTGCTGATATATCTTGAAACAAGATAGCGTGATACTGCGCCAATAAATCCGCCTATGCCTATATATAGCAAATGGAACATTACTTAAAAATATAAATATATGTATGAACATTAAAGGTCAAAACTCTAAATAAAGTAAGATTTTTTATTTGACTTCTATCTTGGGAAATCTTTTATCAATTTTCCTGAAATGTCTGAACAAGCAGAAAATAAGCCATCACTTAAAGAGCTGGCATTGCTTTTTCTTAAGCTGGGTATTACCGGTTTTGGCGGACCCGCTGTGCATATATCTATGATGAGAAATGAAGTAGTATTAAAAAGAAAGTGGCTGAGCGAGGAAAAATTTATAGATCTAGTTGGCGCAGTTAATATGATACCGGGACCGAACAGCACTGAGCTTGCAATACATATAGGCAAAGAAAAAGCCGGATGGAAAGGATTGCTAACTGCGGGAGTGTGTTTTATTATACCTGCAGTAATAATAACTGCTGTGATAGCCTGGTTTTACAGACAATACGGCGCTTTGCCTGATGTACAAAAAATTATTTTCGGCATTAAGCCGGCTATAATTGCCATTATAGCAGTTAATGTTTTTCCACTTGTAATTAAAGCAGGTAAAACCAAAACATTGATATTTATCGGCGTGCTGGCTCTTGCGTTAAGTCTGCTTGGTGTAAATGAAGTTCTGATAATTTTTGGGGCAGGATTGATTATGCTGCTGCTTAAATTTGTTACATCAAATTTCAGCAAAAACAAAGCAGGAGTATTTTTACCGTTTGCCTATACAGGCAGCTTGTTTAAGCTTATATTACAAACGGATAATCTTAATTTATTCCTGACATTCCTGAAGATAGGTTCAATTTTATACGGAAGCGGGTATGTGCTTTTTGCATTTCTTGAAGGCGAGTTTGTTACAGGAGGAATATTAACGCAGCAGCAGCTTGTTGATGCAATTGCTGTTGGTCAGTTTACGCCGGGCCCGGTATTTTCGGCAGTAACATTTATCGGGTGGCAGGTAAACGGGTTTGAAGGCGCGCTGGTTTCTACAGCGGGAGTATTTATTCCTTCGTTTATTTTTGTAGGGCTGCTTGGTCTTATTATAAAAAAACTCCGGGGATCAAATATATTTACCTCATTTCTTGATGCTGTAAACATTTCATCGCTTGCGCTGATATTTTCTGTATGTATAACTTTTGGAAAAGAAATTACAGGCGACTGGCGTTCAGTATTTATTGCTGTTTTAAGCCTTGCAGTATGTATAAAATACCAAAAACTTAATACTGCGTGGATAGTGCTTGGCGGTTCGCTTGCGGGATATTTGCTTCTTTTGTTTTAAACTTTCTTTTTGCCAGCCTGGCAAGTATAATCATATTTGCAAAAAAACCCAGGATAGCGATACCGTTCAGCATCCCTGCCCATTGTTTATACGCTGCTATAGCCGGAATAAAAGTTAATACCCTGAATATTAATGTCAAATTTAAAAAAGCATACCATATATACAGAGTTCTTCCGAAAGGGCTTATGTTAAGCTTTAATACTGCAGGCAGTATAACCGGCGCATGCGCAAATATCATCATAAATACAAATCCAAGGAAGAATGCATGAAGCGATGCATCATAAAACGAACCAAGGTATGCGCCGAACGCAAAAAATAACCCTGTTAATACAAGCCATACATAACCTGTTAAAAGAAGGAGTCCTGAATAAAAACTCTGTCCGGGTTTTTTAAGCGAGTGTTTTGCCATATCATATTTGAACAGCCACAGGGCAGAACCGATCATTGATGCTGCGGAAAGAAAACTGCCAAGAATAGAGTGGAAGGGCAGAAATATACTGATAATAAATAATGAGATTAATATTATTAACATGGCCTGTTTTTTTACAGTGTTCTTAAGCAGGATAAAACGGGAAAGTTCCAGCCGTTCACCGGTTATGGTTAAAAATAAAAATGCTACCCACCACATCACAACCGACGGATAAAATGAAGTGTTATATAAAACGGCATTTCCCAAAAGGTAACACAACGCACCTGCCATCATAATTAGTATATGAATGCCTCTATGCTTAACGTAAACCATATAATAAATGGCAGTCAGTCCGGCACTTCCTAAGATCAGAAAAACATAGGCAGTTTTAGGCATTGAAAGAAGAAAGAAAACTATACTTAATGAATTTAATACCGGTACAAGTAATGCAATTTTATTTGGATAACTTACGCTTCGCTCTATGCAGATCAGCGTTCCTAAAAATGAACCAACCATCAATGCGCCATGCTCTCCCGAAGGAAGAGATACCGGGAGGTTCCATCCTATCCTGAACCAACCGGAAAAAATTCCTGTTAGCAGGCTTATCAGCACAAGGGGCAATATTATAACATGTTTATTCTTCATAGAGAACTGTTTGTTTTCATCCGTACTAAATTAGCAGTTTAAAATTTCATTTCAATTGACTTATATCAATTTAAAAATAACCGTAAAAACACAAAGTTGGTGGATATAAATCATAATATTAACAATTATTTGTCATTTTTCTGAAACCGCAGGAGTTTTATTTTTGAAAAGAAAGGAGGGCTTAAAAATGTACCTTCTTCATAAAATTGATAACTGGTCAGAAAAACACCATCCGCTCTGGCTGGACTTTTTCCGAATACTTCTGGGGGTTGTACTTATTTGGCAGGCGCTGTATTTTATAGTGAACAAGTATGCTATTGTTCAGATTGTTGAACAATACGGTTTTGGTTTTTATACTATGACGGCAGCTCATGCAATTATAGGCATTCACCTTGTTGGCGGAGTACTGATACTTACCGGACTGCTTACAAGGTTTGCAGCGGCAATTCAATTACCGGTACTGTTATGCAATATAATTTTTATCATTGTACCAAATGGATTTATGTCAATTAAATCTGAAGCAGAACTGACAATTATAGTACTGGCTTTAAGTCTGCTGTTTTTGTTCGAAGGTTCAGGACATTACTCGCTTGACTATTACCTGAAAACGCACGAACAGTAAGAGTATTTTTTAATAAAAAAATTATCTGTATTATTATATTGCTCTGAAAACGAGCACGTTAAAATAAATTATATTTGCCCCGGGTTCTATCGCTGTCCGTAAGGGACCCCATTTGCAGAAAGCAAATTTGCGAAGTGCCACGGGGCATTATTTATATAAAAATTATAAAAGGTGAAATTTTTAAACTTGTATAAATGTTAATATTTAAAACAAATTCTTTAACAACTTTCCGTTGAATCATGAAAAAAATTATTTATCTTTCGCTGTTTTTAGTTTTATTAACTGCTCAGTCTGTATATTCACAATGCAGTGATGCCGGTGTATGTACAATTGGCAGGCATCAGCCGGGTGAAAGCGGAAATAAAACCAGCCATATTTATTTTGGCTTCAGCCTGGGCTCCAGCGGAAAAGATGCTGATATTAACGGTAATCTTAATGATCTTTCTTATTCACAATTCAGGCTTGAAGGAGAATTTGACCTGAAAAATAATTTCAGGGTTAATTTATCAATTCCGTTTTTATTTATAAGCGGTCCGCTTGGCACAAGCAGCGGACAAGGAGATGCTGAAATAATATTTTCCAAAATGTTCACCGTAAAGAAAAAGCACAAGCTTACATTTTTTGCAGGCGGTAAGCTTGCCACAGGTAAAATTAATACAAAGGACTCTCTGCCGCAAAGGTATATGCCCGGGCTTGGAACCCATGACATTATTGTTGGCGCGCAATATTCGGTAACAAATTATTTTTTTGGTATAGGTTACCAGAAACCTTTTGGCAGAAGTGAAAATTATTTAACAAGGCTTAAACGGGGAGATGATGTATTTATTCGCGCCGGATTTTTTGAAACATTCAATAAAGTAAATGTGAAAGCTGAAATACTAACTATAATCAGAATTCAGCCTTCAAGCGTGCTGGCAAGCTATACCCCGGAAACTTTCACGGAAATAAGCAATAGTAATGAACCGCAGGTTAATCTTGCAGCAACAGCGGGATATATGCTTTCAGATGAGCTTACCCTGTCAGTACAGGCCGCAATACCCTTCCTTAAACGGGATTATAATTATGACGGGCTGAAACGAACATTTTCAATCGGAGTTAACCTGGGTTACGGATTTTAAATGTTAAGTAAATACAATTATATTATGAAAACAATTTTATTGATTATTTTTATATTATTTTTTATTTCCTGCTCAAAGCAGGATGTAAAATCAGATAATACAAACAGAACAGTAAATAAAACTGATTCCGTCACTTCAAATAAGGTTAATTTAACTGATAACCAGAAAAAAGTTCTGGATGGCGCTAAAAAATGCCTCGAAGCAAAGTTCAGCTATGATATGACGATGGGTTATTACGTTTGTACATATAAAGACGGCGAAAATACCGGCTCGAAAGTTTTTCCCGGGGGAGATGTTGCGCCTGATATGGGTGTATGTACAGATGTTATAGTCCGCGCTTTGCGCTGGGGCGGGGTTTGCGACCTGCAGGAAGAGATATATAATGACCTTAAAAAAAGCTGGAGTGACTATCCTATGAGCAGATGGTCTGCAAGAAAACCCGATCCTAATATTGATCAAAGACGTGTACCTGTACAAATGGTGTGGTTTGGCAAATACTGGCAGGAGCTTGATGTGCCAAAAGACAGCGAACTTCAGCCCGGTGATATAGTTGCATGGGACATGAACGGCGACGGATGGGGAGACCATATAGGGATAGTATCCGATAAAACAGTAAACGGGGTACCGTATCTGATACATAACTTCCCCGACCCGGGCTATGTTGCAGAAGAAGACGTGCTTCATGAGTGGGAAATA
>LLZO01000381.1 GCA_001567545.1 Candidatus Tepidiaquacellales bacterium OLB5 | reverse complement strand
AAACAGATTGCAAAAAATAAATTATTTTTAATACCCCTTTTTCTTGGAATTTTTATGTATTCCTGCGAAAAAGAAGATGATACTATTATCGATCCAATTTTAAACTTTCCGGTAATAGATTCAGTATTTTTAACTCCAACAACAATCGATACTTCCAGAATACTTTTAAGTATAAATGCGAAAGTATCATCTATAGACCCGGTAAGTTCTGTTAAAGCAAAAATATCTGATCCTTTAGGAACATTGTTAACAGAAGTCGATTTGTCATTAAATGGAGAATTCTATTCATACAATCTGGATATAAACCTTCCTTGTTATTTCGTTGGGACGTATAAAGTAGAATTCAATGCAGTATCAAACGCGGGATTGAACAGTAATACAGTTACAAATAATTTTGAAGTGACAAATTCAAGAAATCAAAGGCCAATTATATCACTTATATACGCACCAGATAGTCTTCAGAGACCATCAGGAAATCCGCCAGATACTTTAAGACCTGCATTTTTGAAACTAAATGTTGTAGACCCTGACGGAATATGCGATATTGAATGGGCAAAATTTAATGCTGTAAATCCAAACGGGGTTCCAAATCCAAGTAATCCTTTTACAATGTATGATAATGGAAATCCCAATCCTCCATTCAGCGATACTGTAGGCAATGACGGGAAGTATTCTTTGACAATTTATATAGGGCCTACTGCAACTTTAGGTGATTTCAGTTTTAAATTCTTTGCAAGAGACCGTTCAGGATTAACAAGTGATACCTTATTGAAATTAATAAATGTTCATCAATAAAATGAAAAAATTCCTTCTTCTGATAATACTGGCAGCTTTTAACTTAAGCTTTTCGCAGATGCTGCCGCAGAATTTTAAAATATCAAACGATATTTACAAAACACTTAAACCGGTTGAGTACCTGAATAAAGGCAATGTGCCGGTAAAAAGGTTTTCATCCTCGCCGGTCAATTCACAGACAATTATTTCAAATTTTATATCTGATATTATTACCGTCAGCAATCCAAACGGAGATACGGTATGGTTCGGCACAGGCAAGGGTATATCACGGACAATTGACAGGGGACTTACATTCCAGAATTTCTACGGCACAGAGCCGTTCAGGGAAGATGATGTTTCAGGACTGGCAGTATATAAGAACTGGGTAGTTGTTGCAACTGCTTACTCCCAGCTTGTAGGGGAAGAATACATACCAACCGGTACAGGAATAAAAGTTTCAAGCGATTACGGAGCAACCTGGGCTGCTTACCCGCAGCCTGTTGATGCATTAAGTGATACTGTTGTTCAGTACGGTATAAGCACCCTTTACGCTTTACCTGTTGTTGTAGATGAGTTTAATCTCTCATACGATATAGCAATAACACGGAAGAATACAACATCAGATTCACTTGTATTCTGGATAACATCATGGGCAGGAGGTACGAGGAAATCAACTGATTTTGGAGCATCGTGGCAAAGAGTTGTACTTCCCCCTGATCAGTTTAATACAATAACGCCAACAGGCGGTCCGTATAATTTTGAGATAAACCCCCGCGACCCTCCATTGGGGAACAATAATCATAAAGGGTTTTCAGTTACAGCAGAAAATGATTCTACTATTATAGTCGGAACAGCTAACGGTATAAACCGTTCAACTGACTGGGGAATAAGCTGGAAAAAGTATAACTATGATTCCACAGGACAGGGTTCAGGTGTATCGGGTGATTTTGTCGTAGGGCTCGAAGTTCAGCGCTTCGGCGGGAATTCAATAATCTGGGCATCCTGCAATCCGACCAAAGGCGGCGAAAAATCAGGGTTCAGTTATTCATCCAACGGCGGGCTTACATGGAGCAATACTCTTCTGGAAATTCCATTTCCGCATAACACAGGTTTTAAGGATTCGATTGTATATGCCGCAACTGATGACGGTATATGGAGAAGTTATTTTACACCGCCAAATTTCAGCTGGTCAAGGCCTTCGATAATTTACGATGAACAGCTGCGCGACCAGATAAGAACAAACCTGTTTTTTGCAGTTGATTCGCAGGGTGATTCGGTCTGGGTAGGTTCCGGTGACGGGCTTGCACGAACAACCGATACTTTAACAAGTCCCTGGGTTGGCAAGTGGAAGATATTCCGCGCATACCAGAATATTACATCAACAAATGAATCATATGCAGCGCCTAACCCGTTTTCGCCGGATGACGAAGTTTGCAGGATATATTTTAAAACGGGTAAAACAACATCAAATGTTACAATTAAAATCTTTGATTTTGCGATGTTTCCTGTTCGCACTGTAATACAGAATGCTCAGAGAACAACTCCGGATGTTTTATGGGCAACATGGGACGGCAAGCGCGATGACGGAACGCAGGTATCCAATGGTGTATATTTCTACAGGATTGAAGTGGATAAAGATGAAACAGTATGGGGCAAGATACTGGTGCTTCAGTAAATAATATATGGTAAAAAGTATAACATTAATAATTACAGCAATATTTACTTTTTTAAATATCGGCTGTTCAAAAGCAGGCGATTCCTGCAGTTATAATACTGCTGTTAAGTTTGAGCAGGGTAAAATCCTTTCTTATCCTGATTTTACTGCTGAATATACAGGTATCAGAACAGAAACAAAGGATTTGCCGAACGGCAATAAAATTACATTCAGGTACCATGATTTTAAAATAAACTCTGCGGCCGAGCAAAAAACTGTCAGCTGGTCATCAGGTACAGGTGATATTGCCCCGGTCAGATTTGAAACAGCAGGCAAAAAATTTGAGCTGGAGCTGTCTTATTCCGAAGAGCTTAAAACAAAACTTTCAGAAAACGAATTAGTTATAGTAAAAAAATAATTCATGAAAATATTTCTTAAAATAATTATCGTAACTGTATTCCTTGCTTCGCATGCTTATTCGCAGCTTGGCGGATTGCCCGGAGCATTCACAAGAATGGGCTTTAATGCAAGGGGTATTGCGATGGGTAATGCACTTTCTTCCGTAACATCGGGAGATATTAACGGAATGTATAATCCTGCATTGTCGCCGTTCCAGAATGAACATAATATAAATTTAAGCTACTCATTCCTTTCACTAGATAGAAGCCTGAATTTTGTGAGTTATACGAAAAATTTTAAGCTTCCAAATCAAAGCGAAGGCGGAGCGGGAATTACCTTTTCATGGATTAATGCAGGCGTCGGAAAAATTGACGGAAGGGATATAGACGGGTTTTCGATAGGGGAACTTTCAACCAGCGATAACCAGTTTTTGTTTGCGCCTTCTATCAGGGTATCAGAAAAAATTTCACTGGGAATCGGGTTCAAGCTATATTACTCCAGGCTGTATGAAGGGGTATCATCAACATCATTTGGATTTGATATAGGCGGTTTATATAAGGTAAATGATAAGATAAATATTGCAGTAACTGCCAAAGATATAAATTCGCAGTATGAATGGAACACGATAGATCTTTACGGCCAGAACGGCAACCAGACCAAGGAAAAATTCCCCAAGCTTTACACGATAGGCGCTTCATACCTGCTGCCGGATAATTTCGGCATAGTTTCAGCTGAATACCAGACAAGCAACAAGCGTTCCAATATGTTCAGGTTAGGCTTAGAATTAAATCCGATTAAGGATATAAAATTCCGCGCAGGATGGGACAGGCTTGATTATAATGCCGAAGATATGATGGGAGGCTCAAGGCCCGGAGCAGGAATAGGCTACCAGAAATCATTTGGAAGCTATATTGTGGGAATAGATTATTCATTTATCCTGGAGCCGTTCACACATAATCCGTTCCAGGTAATAACGGCTGTTATTAAGCTTAAATAATACTTATTTTTGTAATTAATTCAGAAAGCATAAATTTTTGAAAACTATCATCAAATATTTTTTAGTACTGGGTTTTTTGGTAACTGTTTCAAAAGCGCAGAATGACGGCGCAGGAAATACAGGGCTTGCATTTTTAAAGCTTGGAATAACTTCGCGCTCAGTTGCAATGGGTGAGGCTGTAGTTGGCAATACCTTTGATGCTTCTGCTACCCATTACAATCCCGCAGCATTAATGAACGGGGAGAGGGTAAACCTTGTGTTCATGCACAATGAACAGGTTCTGGGTGTGCGTACAGAATTCCTGGCAGGGAAAGTAAAGTTCTCAAGGCTTGCATTAGGATTCAGCCTGAACAATACATCGGTTGACGGGATACAGGTAAGGGAAATACCGGGCGAGTCACTGGGTGAATTTACAGCACAGAATTTTGCATTGGGTATTTCACTGGGCTATAAAATAAATGAAAATATATCTGCCGGTGTTACGGGAAAGTTTTTATTTGAAAAAATATATGTAGATAATGCCTCCGGAATTGGGTTTGATTTCGGTGTAATTTATTCCAAAGATAAATTATCACTTGGAGCAGCATTAAGCAATCTGGGCTCTATGAGCGAATTAAGGAATGAATCAACAAAGCTGCCGGCTTCTATAAGGTTCGGCGGTGCTTATTCAATTGATCTTTTGGGAATAAGCAGCAGGCTGATAATTGCCGCTGACGGGTATAAGGTAATGGATGGCGGTAAATTCCACGCAAATACCGGGGCAGAGCTTACTTATAAGGAATTCCTTTCACTTCGCGCAGGTTATCAGTCAGGTTATGAAAATAAATCAATTTCAGCCGGTTTAGGTTTAAAATACAAAGCCTTTACGCTTGATTATGCTTTTGTTCCTTATAAATATTCGCTTGGTTCCAGCCATACAATTACATTAGGCACAAGTTTCTGAATTCAGCAGGGAGTGTGAATGGAAGTAGTACAATATGAAAAGAAATACCAGGATAAGTGGGAAGAATTTGTAAATGATTCTTCGAACGGAACGATTTTTCATACACGCAGATTTTTATCATATCATGCAGCAGATAAATTCAGGGATAATTCCCTGCTTTTTTTTGATGAAAAAAAGCTGATTGCGGTTTTCCCAGCAATTGATATAAAACGCGACGGTCTAAGGGTATTATGGTCGCATATGGGAGCAAGCTACGGCGGATTCGTTCATTCAGAAAGCCTAAGCATAAAACAGTCATTTGATATCACTCAAAGCCTTATTGATCATTCATTAAAGGAAAAATTCGAAAGAATTGTTTTAACTAACGTTCCGTTTGTTTACCAGAAACGTTATAACCAGTACATTGATTTTGCGCTGGTTAAAAATGGATTTAATTATCTTAAACGTGAAGTTACCAGTGTTATTACATTAAATGTTACAGAAGATAATGTAATGAAGCTTATCAAACCGGAATCCAGGACCTCTGTCAGAAAAGCTGAAAAGCTGGGAGTGGTAATAAGGAAATCAAATGACTTTGAGGAGTACTACGGTATCCTGAAAAGCAACCTGGCAATGCGCCATAACGTGCAGCCGGCTCATACATTAGATGAGCTATACAGACTGAATGAACTTTTCCCCCACAAGATTCAGCTATTCGGCGCATATCTTAAAAATAAAATGATAGCCGGGGTCATAAATTTTTATTGCAATGATAAAACTGTGCTGGTATTTTATATAAGCCATAACCAGGAGTTCCAACAGTACAGGGCTGTGAATTTACTGTTTTATACAATAATGAAGGATGCTGTAAGCAGGGGCCTTGAATTCCTTGATTTCGGGCTTTTTACTGTTAATATGGACCCCAACTGGGGCCTGGGAAAATTCAAAGAAAGCTTCGGGGCAAGAGGTATATTAAGGGATTCATATTATCTTGACTTAAAACTATAATACAGGTGATAGAAAAAAATAAAATTTATTTTTTAGTTTTTTTTATATCATTAATTCTCGGTTACTTTCAGCTTGTAAGGACCGATGCACCGAATTATGACCTTAAACTTAAACGCCATACATCCATTATAGAAAATAATATAGAATATCCATATAAATACAGGCTGCTTAACCCGTATGTAACAGAAATATGGCATACAGCGTTTAAGCTTTTTCTTCAGCAAAAGGCTGCATTTCTTGCAGCTTATTTTATTCAGAACATACTTGTATTTTCATTTATGCTGTTTTGCCTGCTGAAATTTTTCCGCTTATGGTTTGATGATACAGGAAGTGTTATTGCTTTGCTGATATTTTCTGCGCTGGTACCGCTTTCTTTAACCGGTTATGATGTGCTTGGAGATATGACCACAGCGGGCATAATGGCGCTTGGATTTTATTTTATCAATACCCGTAAAATAAAATTATTATTTCCGCTGATATTTATTGCCGCATTTAATGAGCTTCAGCTTATTTTATTGATTGCATTTTATTTCTTTGCAGCAGGTTCCGGTTTTAAAAAATCACATGTATGGGTGAACAGTATTTTGTTAACAGTAACATTCCTTGCGGCATATGGAATTATTTACTTTATCCGCGGCGGCTCTGCAGGTTCCGGAGATGTTAACTGGTATTTCACTAAAGATGCGGCTTTTAATATTGCAAATAAGGACTGGATCCCGCTTTGGATTATAATGACAGCGCCGCTGCTTTATTTTGCAGTAAAAGGATTTAAAGCTAAACCGGAATTTTTAAAGAACAGCTTTATGATTGTGCTGCCGTTATTCTATATCGGCGCATTCTTTTTTATAGCAAGGATGCGGGAAATAGATAAAGCATTGACGATATTCACAATACTTATCCCGCTTGCATTGTATACAATTTTTCCAAATCATATTAAACAGCATAAAGAAAATGAGGCTTCCGGCTAGTGTGCGGTATTTCAGGAATATTTAATTTTTCCGGCGCTCCTGTCAGCGAAGCTGAGCTTCGCAAAATGAACAGTATTATTCACCACCGCGGACCCGATGGCGACGGTGTTTATATTGAAGGTAATGTTGGCATTGGTTCCACCAGGCTTGCTATTATTGACCTGCGCGAAATTGCAAACATGCCAATTTATGACAGCGAAAACCGGTATGTCATAGTTTATAACGGAGAGATATTCAATTACATCGAAGTTAAAAAAGAGCTGCTTGCCAGGGGGCATAAATTCCATACCGATTCAGATACAGAAGTAATACTGAATGCTTACAAGGAGTGGGGAGAAGACTGCCTTCACAGGCTTAATGGTATGTGGGCATTTGCAATATGGGATAAACAGGAAAGAACACTTTTCTGCTCACGGGACAGGTACGGAATAAAACCTCTATATTTTTACAGGGATAAAGACCGCCTGGTTTTCGGGTCAGAAATCAAGCAGCTTTTAAGCTGCGGTATAGATAAAACCGTAAATGATGAAACAGTATATGATTACCTTGTTTTCCATTTTATAGACCATACTGAAAATACATTTTTTAAAAATGTAACAAAAGTCCAGGCAGGGCATAAGTTCACAGTTAAGAACAATGAATTTAAGCTTTCGCGCTGGTATAATCTGCCCGAAAGCGGAAAAATGGAAGATACAAAAAATCTTTACAGTGAGTTTTATGACCTGCTGTATGACTCAGTAAGGCTTCGCCTTCGAAGCGATGTTGAAGTGGGAAGCTGCTTAAGCGGGGGACTTGATTCATCTGCTATTGTTTGCATTATGCACGAAATACTGCATAATGAAGGCAAGCCGGAGATCCAGAAAACCTATACAGCCTGTTTTGATGACCCGCTGATAGATGAACGGCCATTTGTAGAAGAAGTTATTAAGCAGACTAATTCAACAAAATATTATTTATTCCCTGATATAACAGGATTTAAAAATGATATAGATAAGCTTACATATCACCAGGATGAGCCATATACAGGCGCAACAGTATTTTCGCAGTGGAGCGTATTTAAAAAGATACACGAAACCGGTATTAAAGTTGTGCTGGACGGGCAGGGAAGCGATGAAATACTTCTTGGGTATTTTTCATTTTTCCCGTTCCATCTGAAGCGTAAGCTTTTAAATCCGCTAAAATTTATTACCGAATACCTTAACGGTGTAAACACAACAAATCTTGGATATAATAAATTCACACAAAATTTAATTTATTTTAATAACGGCTCAGTAAGGTACAGGCATGTACTTAAGAACAGTTCGGCATTCGTTAATAATGAATTCATCAGCCGGTATAACCGGCGTGATGTATTCAACGAAATGATAGCAGCATCCGGACTGGAAGCCAACAGGCTTTCTAACCTGTGGAATATTTCACTGCCATCGCTGTTAAGATATGAAGACAGGAATTCAATGGCATTCAGTGTGGAAGCAAGGATACCGTTCCTTGATCACAGACTGGTTGAATATATATTTTCTATTCCCCTTGATAAGCTTATTCACAAAGGATGGACCAAACATGTACTGCGTGAATCATTAAAGGGAAAGATACCGGAAGATATCCGGATGCGGAAGGGCAAGCTGGCATTTTCTGTTCCCCAGAAAAAGTGGCTGCTTGAAATGAAACCGGAATTACTTGATGTGTTCGGTAATGATTCCCGCAGTTCAAGGTTTATAGATAATGAAAAGATACGTGGAATAATTTCAGGCGGCAGTTTTAATGATAAGCTGCTTTACCGCGCATTTGCGCTTGAAAAATGGATGAGAGTATTTGATCTTAAGTAATACATTAATTAATTTATTTCTTTAACAATCCTTAATAGCTATATTTATTGATGTTAAGTATGAATAAAACTGTCCTGCATATAGCGCCTGAAAATACTGCCGGTGTGCCGTATAATGTAATGAAAATGCAGAATATGCACGGAATGCAGGCAAGGCTCCTCACATTTTATAAAATTCCGTTCGATTTCCCCGAGGATGTTTGCCTGAATTTACCGCTTCCGCGCAGCAAAGCTGCAATGAAATGGCGCGAGTTCAAACAGGCTAACCTGCAAAGCAAGCTGCAGAAGCAGCAGTTTGACCAGTGGACTTTCCTTCCTTATTTTGAGCCGAAGAATGCTGCTGAAAAAGCATATATGAAGCTGAGGGAAAACCGCAATAAACCAAAATTCCTTAAAGCGCTTGATGACCTTAATGCGGATTCGTTTGATATTATCCATTTTGATGGCGGGATAGATTTTTTCAGCGATTCACAGCTTGCACGCGCTTTAAAAATGAAGGGCAAAAAAATAGTAAATTGTTATTTTGGAGACGACCTTAGAACACGCGGTATTGTGAGGGAAATGGATGAGATAAGCGACCTGAACCTGACCTTTGAATATGACCATACTTTAAGGCATCCTGATATCAATTTTCTTTTCTTTCCTTTTGATAATTCTGAAATAAATTATATTGATGACGAAATATATAATTCAGGTTACAAAGAAAAGATAAAGATAATACACTCACCAACACAAAGAATAATAAAAGGCACACCTGAAATATTAGCAGCAATTGAAACTGTTAAAAAAAGCAGGGATATTGAGTTTGTTCTGGCAGAAAATATGCCCAGAGAAGAGCTTTTGAAGTTAAAGCAGACCTGCCATATAGCAATTGACCAGATAGGCAACAGGGGAGGTACAGGTTACGGGATAAACTCGCTGGAGTCACTTTCACTCGGGCTTCCTACAATTACCGATATGAACTGCGGAATGGATACCTGGCTTCCTGAAAATCCTTTTATTGTTGCAAATAAGGAAACACTTGCAGAAAAGCTTACCGGGCTGATAGATGATGAATCATACAGACTTGCTAAACGGGAAGAATCAAGAAAATGGGTTGATAAATATCATTCATATTCCTCAGTATTTGAAAAATTAACTGAATATTATAAAAAAGCAGGGATTGCTGACTGAAAGTTTACCGGCACAAAGTAAATGACACAATAATATTTGTCATCAAATATAAAAAAAATATTTTCTGATACGCTTATATACACTTTTGGCAGTGTATTTAACCGTTTCCTTCCTTTTTTACTTCTTCCTGTATATACATTTTACTTTCCACCTGCTGAATACGGCATATTTTCACTGGTTTATTCATTCTGGTTCTTTGTATCTGTATTTTATTTGTACGGAATGGAAACAGCTTTCCAGAAATGTTTCCTGGAAGCAGAAAGTACCGAACGGAAAAAACAGATTTACAGCTCAACAATTCTGCTGATAGTATTAACATCAGTATTTTTCAGCG
>LLZO01000380.1 GCA_001567545.1 Candidatus Tepidiaquacellales bacterium OLB5 | reverse complement strand
GCCATTGCACACCGCCTTGTTATTTGCCAAATTGTCAAAATCACCTTTAAAAAATCTTGTAAATTCTACCCTTCGAAATTTAATCAAAAATGCAATAATGCAAAAATTTGTGTCAATCGGCATTACAATTTTTGCACGCAATTGTAATAATTGCAAAATTTTGTGTCCTTAATCGTTCGCTAAGTTATTTTATTTAAATAAGTTGCGCTTGCGCCGATTGCAAAGTTTTACCGACCCCCTCTATACAGTATATTAATTTAGCTTGACAAATAAGAAATGTTATATTATTTTGGAAACTAATAGAACGATTTTCGTTTCCATTGTCTAAAATAAAATGATAGCAGAAACTCTAAATCTTGAATTAACAGAACCCATACCCGAAGATAAGCTTAAAGTACTGAATTATGCGCAGGGCAGATTTTTCACCGAAGGATTCTACAAGATCACCATGGATGAAATTTCCAAAGAGCTTGGCATGAGCAAAAGCACCCTGTATAAATACTTCCCTTCTAAAATGGAGCTGCTGGAAGAAACCATTACCTTGCTAATTACTACCGTAAAAGGAAAAATAACCGCATACATTTATGATGATATCAATGCAGTTGAAAAATTTGTTATGGTGATAAAAATGCTTACAGCAACTATAACAAAATTTTCTGAAAAGTTCATGAGCGATCTTCAGCATCACGCGCCGCATATTTGGCTGAAAGTTGATGAAACCCGGAAAATATTACTTTATGAAAATATTTCAAAATTAATTCTACAGGGACAAAAAGAAGAGCTCATCGAAAAATATCCCCCTCAACTAATTATAACTATAATAACAGGAGCAATAAGGCAAGTTGTTAACCCTGATTTTTTAATCTCATCAAAATTCAGTTACAACGAGGCTGTAAATAATACTTTTAAAATTTTACTAAACGGAATATTGACAGCAAAAGGCAAAGATATTCTGAAAAAGAAAAAATTATTCTGATATGAAAATAAAAAAATATTTTTACGCGCTTGTTTTTCTTTCTGTTGCAGTATTACAATACGGATGTTCAAACGGAACTGACGGCAATACAATCAATGCATCAGGAACAATAGAATCTGTTAACGTAACAGTCAGCTCAAAAACATCCGGAACAGTAAATAAAATAAATTTTAACGAAGGCGACAGGGTAAAAAAAGGCGACCTGCTGATTGAAATAAGCCATGACCTGCTGGATATTCAGCTGAGGCAGTCTGAAGCCGGTGTAGAGCTGGCAAACGCCCAGCTTAAGCTGCTGCGCAGCGGCGCAAGACGTGAAGATATAAAACAATCCGAAGAGCTGATGAAGCAGGCTAAGATAAATATGGAGCTTGCATTAAAAGATAAAAACAGGGCTGAAGAATTATTCAGGCAGGATGCAACAACAAAAAAGCTTTATGATGATGCCATAGCACGTTATGACCTCACCCTTGCACAGTATAATTCTGCAAAGGAAAATCTTGCAAAAATTAAAACCATAATAAGACCTGAAGAAATTGAGCAAGCCCAGGCAAACCTTAAAAAAGCAGTTTCAATGGTTGACCTGTTAAAACAGAATATAGAAGACTGCAAAGTATATGCGCCGGTTGACGGATTTGTTTCAAAAAAATTCATAGAAGAAGGTGAGAATGCGGTTATGGGCGGTTCATTGCTTAGAATAAGCAATCTTGAGACCGTTAACCTGGTAATATATATCCCCGAAACAGACCTTGCGAAAGTTAAGCTTGGGCAGAGTGCTGAAATAAAGATAGATGCATTTAAGGATAAGGTTTACAGCGGCAAAATAATATTTATTTCTCCTGAAGCGGAATTCACCCCTAAGAACATACAGACACCCGAAGAACGTACCAAGCTGGTGTTTGCGGTTAAAATTGAAATTGCAAATCCGCAGTTTGAGCTTAAACCGGGTCTGCCGGCAGATGCTACACTTAGAGTTACGAATTAGGAATAATAAAATTAACACACCCCATCACCGCTGTGCGGTGCCACCCCTCTCAAGAGGGGAATTTATATTGAAATATCGAACAGATAATTGAAATAAAAGGATTAAGCAAAACTTTTGATTCGCTCAAAGCAGTGGATGGGATTTCATTTTCTGTTAAAGAAAAGGAAGTTTTCGGGCTTGTTGGACCCGACGGCGCCGGTAAAACCACACTTATAAGAATGCTTTGCGGACTTATTAAGCCATCCGGGGGAACAGCAGCAATTCTGGGCCATGACCTTATAAAAGATATAAACAGGATCAAAAATGAGATCGGTTATTTATCTCAGAAGTTTAGTTTATATGCTGATCTTTCAATTGATGAAAACATAGAGTTTTTTGCAGAGCTGCACGGCGTAAAAAATTTTAAATCCAGGAGAAACGAGCTGCTGGAGTTTACAAGGCTGGAAAAGTTCAGGCATTTTCTAGCGGGAAAGCTTTCCGGCGGAATGAAGCAGAAGCTTGCGCTTGCCTGCACTTTAATTCACAGGCCTAAAATAATTTTTCTTGATGAGCCTACTACAGGGGTTGACCCCGTTTCACGGCGTGATTTCTGGAAGATCCTCAGTGAGCTGCATAATGAAGGTGTTACTATTATTATTTCCACTCCCTATATGGATGAAGCCGAACGGTTTAATACAATTGCTATGATGAATTACGGTAAGCTGCTTATGAATGATTCACCCGCAGCAATAAAAGCGGGCATGAATACACAGGTGCTTGAAATTGTAACATCCGAGCTGAGGGATTCATATAAATTCATAACAGAAAATTCAGCAAACGAAGTGCAGTTATTCGGCGACAGGATTGATATAGCAGTAAGTAACGATGACGATATAACAAAAATAGAAAACCTGCTTAAAAGCGGGAATATAACGGTAAAAGATAAAAGGATTAAACCGGTTTCACTGGAAAATGTTTTTATTCATGTACTAAAAGAGCAATGAATAATTACTAATGAGTAATTACTAATGAGTAATTAAAACCTCATCCCCAGCCCCTTCTACTGCTCCGAAGGAGTCCCTTTGGGAAAAGGAGAAAAAGGGGAATATACCGGAAATTTTTAGCATACCTCTCCCCTCTCCTGTTAGGAGAGGGACCGGGGGTGAGGTAGGAAAATTATGAATTCGATTGAAGTAAAAAATCTGACAAAGAAGTTCGGGAAGTTCACATCGGTTGATGACATTTCATTTGATGTGAAGCAAGGCGAGGTATTCGGGTTCCTTGGCGCTAACGGCGCGGGGAAATCAACCACCATTAAAATGCTGTGCGCAATTCTGGAGCCAACATCAGGCAATGCAACGGTTGGCGGCTACAGCATTATTAATGAACCTGATAAAGTGAAAATGAACATCGGGTATATGTCTCAGAAATTCTCTTTATATTCAGATCTGACAGTTGAAGAAAATATCAATTTTTTTTCCAGTATATACGGACTTGAAGGCAACAAGCTTAATGAAAGGAAAAACTGGGTATTAAAAACTGCAGGACTTGAAAACCGGCGCGATTCATTAACAGGAACACTTTCAACCGGGTTCAAACAGCGCCTTGCGCTGGGCTGCGCCGTTATACATGAACCTAAAATTGTTTTCCTTGATGAACCTACCGGCGGGGTTGACCCGATTTCCCGGAAAAATTTCTGGGACCTTATTAATGAACTTTCAAACAAAGGAATAACAGTATTTGTCACTACGCACTATCTTGATGAGGCTGAATTCTGCAACAGGATAATGATGATAGATGCAGGTAAAATCATTGCAGGCGGTTCACCCGGTGAGCTTAAACTGAAATATCTTTCCAATCCGATATTTGAGTGCGAATGCAGCAGGCAGGATGAAGCCGTAAAAATTCTTGATGAACTGCCCTGGGTAAAAGGTACAGCATATTTCGGTGAGTACATTCATATCACACTGAACGCAGATGAAGCATTAAATGCAGATAAAAGAAAAACAGAAATAGAAAGTATATTAAGCTCAAACGGAATTAATGTTAAAAGAATTGAAAGGATTTCTCCATCGCTTGAAGATGTTTTTGTAAATTTGCTGGAAAAGGATAAGTAATTACAAATTCCAAATTCCAAATTTTATGTTGTCAATAAATTATTTTTGTATTAATAATTGCCCGCTGATTACTAATTGTTAATTGCTAATTGTTAATTGAAATGATCTACAGAATATACGCACTGGTTAAAAAGGAATTCAGGCAGATAAGGCGTGATGCAAGGACGCTTTACCTGATATTTCTGTTCCCCGTATTTCTGCTGATACTGTTTGGGTATGCGCTTTCTCTGGATGTTAAGAATGTAAAAATTGCAATCAAGAATAACGACAATTCCGCTGAGACCCGGGACTTTATTGCAATGATGCAAAGCTCAGGTTATTTTAAAATAGCAGGTTACATTCAGACTGACAAAGAAATTAATACGTGGCTGGATGAAAAGCTGGCTCAGTGTGTAATAGTTTTTCCGCCGAATTTTACCGAAGATATGCGCGCAGGAAAAAATGTAAAGCTGCAGTTCCTGGTGGACGGTGTTGACGGGAATACTGCAACAGTAATTATGAATTACGTCACTTCTGCAACCAGGTTTTACAACAATAAAATTACGCAGGAATTCCTTGAACGCACAGGATTAAAGTCATTTACACCAATCGATCCCCAGCCGCTTTTCTGGTATAACCCTGATTTGAACACAACAAAATTCCTAATACCCGGGTTATTCTGCATGATACTTATCACAACTGGAGTTATTTTAACAACACTTTCAATAGTGCGCGAAAAAGAGCTGGGTTCTATGGAACAGCTTAGGGTATCGCCTATGGGTTCGCTGGAGCTTATCATAGGCAAAACTATTCCATACACAGTAGTAGCATTATTTGTTGCAGCCTTTACGCTGCTGATAAGCAATATTGCATTCGGGCTGGAAATTAAGGGCAATTACCTGCTGCTGCTAGGCACAACATTGGTATTTCTGATTGCAACACTAAGTCTTGGTATATTTATCTCTGCAATATCAGATTCGCAGCAGGTTGCATTCCAGGTCGCATCGGTTGCAACAATGCTGCCTACATTTATTTTATCGGGATTTATTTTCCCGATAGAAAGCATGCCTTTACCGGTACAGATACTTACCAACATAACTCCGGCAAAATTCTATATAGTAATTATCAGAGCAATAATATTAAAGGGAGTTGGTATTACAGCATTCTGGCAAGAATTATTAAGCCTTGCGGCATTTGCAGTATTTTTTACGGGTATAGCAGCAATAAAGATGAAAAAGTCGAATGTTTGAATCAATTTTAGTCTGCAAATAATTGGAAACCGGCAGAAATAAAAAAGGCATCAAATCTTCCGAATGGGTAACGTATACTTGAAACAAATGCTATGATTTTATTAAATGGATATAAATATCTTAATGATACGAAAAATGAGGCTCCGCCTCCGGATTTATTCCATGCGGCAAAAACAGCCGGATGCAGATAGAATTTATTTTTTTAATATTAAATATCTTAACATTCAAACCGCCTGAAACCATGAACGCTGATTTTTCATCCTTAATATTACCGAAAAATCCGCCTTCAAATTTCAGGAAATAATTTCTTTTAGAAAGATTTATATCGAAGAAACCAAGAATTGCAGGATAAAAAACTTGATCATAACCGGAAAGGTCTATTACAGAACCTGTTTCAACTCCTAATCTGAATGGGATAGAACTTAAATTTTCATAATTCCGGTCGTTTTGCGGATATACAGAAGTTACAATACAAAAATAAATAAATATGTAAGTAGTCTTATTCATAAAATTTTTACAATATCAATTTTTTATAAAGTATATATTTCAAATATAATGAATAGAATATTTTAGAATTAAGATGAACCTGATCATAAATTTCATAAAAAAAGAGTTCCTTCAGTTCAGGCGGGATAAACGAATGTTCGCAGTAATTTTTATTGCGCCTATCGTTCAGCTTATTTTCCTGGGATATGCTGCAACTCTTGATGTGAAAAATGTAAAAACGGCAGTATGGGATCAGGACAGAAGCGAAACAAGCAGGAAGTTTCTTGAGAAGTATGAAAGCTCCGGTTATTTTACAGTTAACCATTATTCAGCAAGCTACGATGAATTAACAGCACTGCTTGATAACGGCGAAGTCACAATGGCTGTTATTATTCCCCCTGATTTTGAAAAAGACCTGCTCAGCGGTAAAACATCCGGGCTGCAGACAATATTTGACGGCTCTGACGGCAACAAGGCACTGATAGCTGCAGGATATTCACAGGGAATTACCATCAGCTTTGCATCGAATATTATTACAGAGCTTATAGAAAGATCAGGCAGGAAAAACCTGCCGGTAACAAAGTTACCAGTTATTGAAGCTGAAACAAGAGCGTGGTATAATCCGGACCTTGTTACCCGAAATTACATGCTGCCGGGTATTGTTGGGTTGTTGATAATGATAGTTACTATAAATCTTACATCTTTAGCAATTGTTAAAGAAAGAGAGATAGGAACATTTGAACAGCTGATTGTTACACCGCTAAAATCATACCAGATAATTATCGGGAAGCTGGTCCCTTTTTCAATTCTGGGATTTGTTTCGATATCGATTGTTCTTACTGTCATGCGTTTCTGGTTCGGCATAGAAGTTAAAGGGAATATTCCCCTGCTTTATCTTGCTGCATTATTGTTTATGCTTTCAACATTGGGGCTTGGGTTGTTTGTATCAACAATTTCCAAAACTCAGCAGCAGGCAACAATGACATCATTTTTCGGGGTAATGATGCCGATGATTTATTTAAGCGGCTTTGCTTTCCCTATTGAAAACATGCCTCAATGGGTACAATACATTACATATATTATTCCTTTAAGATATTTCATTACAATTGTCAGGGGGATAGTTTTAAAAGGAATAGGATTGGAAAATCTGTATACTGAATTTGCCGCATTATTGATCTTTGGAATAGTTATATTGGCATTAAGCTCATTAAGGTTTAACAAGAAGCTGGAATAGGGATATAATTCTAAATGTCAAAATCCAAATGTCAAATTCATTTATTTAACGATTTTTGGTATATGAGCTTTAAAATTTGACATTAACTTAAACATTTTCCGTAAAATTTCCCAAAAAATAGCTGATATTTAATTGTTAAATACTTGCATTTTTTAATAAATGCATATATATTTGAGTAAATTCCAATGAAAAAGCCACTAAAAATAACAAGTATAGCTTGTCTGCTGGTTTTATTAGCTGCCGGTATTTTATATGCAGCAACAGAACTGCAGTATTTTACGGGCAAGAATGAATCAGATTCAATTCTTTTAGAATGGAAAACCGGAACTGAAGATAATCTGAACAGGTTTGAAATTGAAAGAAGTGCATCTGAGCCAAACAACTACGTAAATATTGGCAGTGTTACGGCTATCGGAAGTAATTCATATTATTATTTCAGGGATAATGCTTCCGCAATGAATTCAGTACCTGTATATTATTACAGGCTGAAGTTAGTAGATAATAACGGCAATTATGTATATTCGCAGACTATAACCGTAACACATGTTATTTCCAGTGTACGTGATACCTGGGGAAGCATTAAAGCTATATTCAGATAGCAGCGGTTAGAGATATTTTCAAAGCGGCTGTACACAATTCCATTTTACCCTTCTTCCTGATATTTTAGGTTATACTTTCAGAAAATTATTTTTTCAAATTCACATTTTTTAATTAACCTAAAGGAGAGTCATGACTGACAATACATCAACAAGACCGGCAGTAGCTTCAATTACACAGGCAGAAATTGAAGACGGAAAAATGATGGCTATTTTAGCCTACATTTTATTTTTGATACCGTTACTTGCTGCAAGAGATAAAAAATTTGCAATGTATCATACAGAACAGGCAATAGCCCTGTGGATAGCCTTTATTTTAATTTATATTGTAATGACAATTTTAACAATTATTGTTAACCAGATAAGCAGCACACTTGGCTGCGTGGTTTCAATACTTGGTATTTTACCCTGGCTTGCTTATGTTGTGCTCTGGATCATGGGCCTGCTAAATGCTATCGGCGGCAAAATAAAAGAGCTTCCGGTTATCGGCGCATGGGGAGCCAAGCTTAATTTAGTAAAATAATACAAATAGGAATCAGCAAAAAATATTTATAAGGATAATTTACAGGAGAAAATTTAATGGCAGAATCAACAAGACAGGTTAACTTCACACAGGAAGATGTTAATAACGGGAAAACGATGGCAATACTTGCCTATCTTATTTTCTTCATTCCACTGCTTATGGATGATATGAAGAAGAATAATTTTGTAATGTACCATACAGAGCAGTCAATAGTTCTGCTTATTGTTAATATTGTTGCCGGTATAATCGGTACAATTACATGCGGAATCGGCTTTATACTGTATATACCATGGATCGTGTTCCTGATAATGGGAATAATGAATGCCTCCAGCGGACAATGCAAGCCGCTTCCTATGATAGGACAATACGGCGAAAAATTCAACCTCGTCAAATAATTTAAATTTTAAATAATTTTTTTCCGGAAGCGCATTCATTAAGGATGCGCTTTTTTATTTAACGGCAGCAAGTCAGCTATATTTATGATAAAAGCACTTAAAACAGCCTGGGGTTTTTACAGTTCAATAATAACGCTATTATTATTGCTTCTGCTGCTTTTACCGGGCGAATTTTTGCTGAATAAAACCCCCGTTTGCAGAAGTATTGATGAAGACGGAGTTTCCTGTTCAGCCTGCGGTTTAAGCAATGGGTTTGTTTCGCTTGCCGGCGGAAATATCACAGAAGCACAGAATTTCAATTTTTTT
>LLZO01000379.1 GCA_001567545.1 Candidatus Tepidiaquacellales bacterium OLB5 | reverse complement strand
CCTGACGGTTATATGTGTCAGTTCATAGGAACTGACACAAGCATTATTCTATTTTTAACC
The DNA here is from genome assembly GCA_001567545.1 of Candidatus Tepidiaquacellales bacterium OLB5. Taxonomy (GTDB): domain Bacteria; phylum Bacteroidota; class Ignavibacteria; order Tepidaquicellales; family OLB5; genus OLB5. Next base: position 8,614 of record LLZO01000379.1, on the reverse strand, counting down.
ATCCGGGGCTAAAGCCCGTTTATACCTTATTCTTAACCACGACCTGAAGGTCGTGGCAACACATGCTTCGTCTCTGCTTTGTATCATCTCCCCCTGAAAGGGGGAGATATAGAGGAGGTCAATTTTAAATAATGCCGGTGTAGCCCCCGTTTAGAAACAATCAAAAATTTTTAATTTCCCCATCCTATTTCAACTATCAATAAAAATCCCTAACTTTGCAGAATTATAATATTTACATTTAAAATATGAAACGAAGAGATATGCTGTTAAAAACGCTTGCAGCGGGAGCGCTTTTAACAATCCCTAAACCTTTGCAGTTATTTGCAAACGAAAAGAAAAATGCTGTATTAACAGAAGTTTCCGGAACCGGCAACCAGCTTAGATTTCCGCCCGTTTTTACAAACGGCGGGAATATGACGCTTGCTGAAACTACCGAACAGGTATGGCCCGGGCAGGATACACAGATAATTACAATTAACGGTTCATATCCGGGTCCAAGCGTAATTATTGATAAAGGGCAGACATTTACAGCAAATGTAATTAATAATTTAAACGAAGTAATTACAACTCACTGGCATGGTGTCAGCACACCTGCAAATATGGATGGCCACCCCCGCGATGCAGTTGCACCCGGGAGCTCGAAAGTTTATACATTTCCAGTTTTGAACAGGGGAGGCACTTATTTCTACCATGCCCATGCAGATATGCTTACTGCCAAACAGGTTTACCGGGGATTTGCAGGATTTTTTATAGTCCGCGACCCGGCCGAAAACTTCAACCTGCCTTCCGGAGCTTATGATGTGCCGCTTTGTATTCAGGATAGACGTATTGCTGATATTCCAGGTTTTCCGTATAACCCCGGAAATCCGGAATCAGTTTGGGGAATGCTTGGTGATACAGTTCTTGTGAACGGAACACCCGATGCATATTTTGAAGTCAGCAAAACATTATACCGTTTCAGGCTGCTTAACGGTTCAAATGCCCGTGTTTATAAAATTGCATTTTCTGATAACCGTTCATTTCACATAATAGCTACCGACGGCGGCTTAAAGGATAATCCGGTTCAGGCAACTGAGTTTATGCTTTCGCCGGGTGAAAGAGTTGAAATACTGGTAAGCTTTGCCGCAGATAATATCGGTTCAAATGTCACTTTAAGATCGCTTGCATTCACACACGGCGGAACGCTGCCGTATAAACAGGGGATAGCGCTTGATATATTAAGGTTTGATGTGACTAATAATAATTCATCAGGCGGGGTTGTACCTTCAGCTTTTAACCCTATTACTTATTATGATCCTGCTAATGTAATTGGACCGCCACGAGAATTTAATCTAACGATGTCAGGCTCTCATCCTATGCATAAAATTAACGGCTTAACTTTTGATATCAACCGGATAGACTGGTCAACTAGGCTTCACTCGCTTGAAAAATGGACTATCAGGAATCTTACGGCAGATTTCCACCCGATGCACACTCATGAAGCGCAGTGGCAGGTACTTGCGCGTAACGGAAACACCAACCTGCCGCCAAATGATAAAGGATGGAAAGATACAGTAATGCTGTATCCCGGTGAAACTGTTGAAGTGCTTGTGAAATTCACGGAGTATAAAGGTTTATATTTATTCCATTGCCACAATCTTGAACATGAAGATGACGGAATGATGCTGAATTTTGAAATTATCGATCCGATAGGTATCCAGCAGTTAGGCACTGAAGTACCGGTGAAGTTTGAGCTGTACCAGAATTATCCCAACCCGTTCAATCCTTCGACAAAGATTAAATTTGATATAGCAAAACGTATCGAAGAGAATGCTTCGCTCAGGATATATGATATCCGCGGCAGGCAGGTTGCGGAGTTATTTAACGGCAGACTGAATCCGGGTACATTTGAAGCTGAGTGGAATCCGAAATTCCTGCCCAGCGGCACTTATTTTGCAAGGCTTACCGCAGGCAGCTTCAGTAAAACAATCAAACTTGTTTTGGCAAAGTAATATTTATTTTTATAATTTTTAACTTTAAAGACGACCTGCTGAGTCGTCTTTCTTTTTTAATACTTAATTTGCGAGGAGCTTTAGCGACGTTTACCCCGTTGGGGAAGCAATCTTAAAAATATAATAATTATTTTTCTCACTGTCCCAAACTTCTGTTTGGGACTGGAATTCTCTGCGAAACTTAGTTTCGCAGTAAGTCATAAGTCATAGTGAAAATATGCGTTCCCAAGTGGATCCGCCGGAGCGAATTGAGAACGGGAATAAACTGGGTGTCTTTTTTATTTATATGTTTTAATTACTTTACTTTATATAAATTTAAATGTTACGTAATGACTAATTATACCAAATTGCTGATATGAAAAAATATTTTACTGTATTATTCCTGGTTTCAATTTTTTCCTTAAACACAGCTTCCGGATACAATTTATTAACCCCGCCGTTTATTCCCGTCATGACAACCGGTGCAAATATGCCTGCCGGGCTTCGCTATCCCGGTGCAGCGGGTTACTCGGCAAATGACTCTGCTTGGATATTTATTTCAGGCGGATTGATGGACGGCAACTCCATTACCGGGGCGGTTTACAGGTATAATGTGCTGGGTGATTCATGGCAGCTTATCACAAATTTTCCCGATGGCAGCTACTGGATTAGCGCAAGCACAGTTGCCGGAAATAAATTATACAGTCTTGGCGGAACATATACACTCGCTTTAAATGAGTGCACTCCGCGGGTTAAAATATATAATATCACAACAGGTACATGGTCAAACGGAGCTAATATGCCGTTCGGCAGAGTGTTCCACTCGGTTACAACTTACCAGGATAGCCTGATATACTGCGCAGGCGGATGGGGTTTCCCTTCAGGAACTGTGTATAACGATGTTTACCTGTATAACACTATAACAGATACATGGCGCTCTGCAGCAAATATGCCTGCCCCAAGATGCGGGGGAGTGCTTGCTGTTTCTGGTGATACTCTGGTGTATGTTTGCGGCGGACCCAACTGGACAAATCCTACTGCAACCAATACAGTCTTCAGGGGAAGGATCAACCAGTCAGACCGTTCCGTTATTACATGGGATTCCGCCGGCGCTGTTTACCCGGGCGGTGTAAGGAATTCAATTTACGGCGCTTCATGGGGTAACAAAGGAATAATTGTAAGCGGCGGTTACCAGGTTACAACAGTTACTAACCAGGTTTATGTTTACTCGCCGGGCGCAAATATATGGACTCCCCAGCCGAACATGCCCGCTCCAAAAACCGATCATGGGGCTGCAAGTGTTTACATAGGCAGTGTCTGGAAATTTATCAGCGCAGCGGGTACTTCAAACAGGACAGGCAGTAATGCAAATACTGTTTACATTCTTACTGATACTATGACAGGTATAACAGGAAATATAAATACGGGTAACACGCTGCCGTTAAGCTTTGAGGTAAAACAAAACTACCCCAACCCGTTTAATCCCGTAACTAATATCGAATTCAGTTTACCCGAAGGTGGATTGGTAAGGATAGCAGTTTTTGATATACTTGGCAGGCAGGCAGATGTTCTGTTAAATGAAGAGCTGAGGTATGGTATATATAATATACAATGGGATGCATCAGATTTTGCAGGCGGTACATATTTCCTCAAGATAGTATCAGGCAGCAGAACAAAGACAATAAAAATGCTGCTGATAAAATAACAATCAATTTTTAAAATTCACCACAGCAGACCGCCGTCAACACTTAGTGTTATTCCGGTTATGAATGATGCCTCAGGTGATGCAAGGAACAGGTAAGCATTTGCAATATCTTCAGGCTTGCCGAGTCTTTGCACGGGCGTGCGGCTGATAATTTCGTTCAGTATTTTTTCAGGCACAGTTTTAAGCATACCCGTTTCTATGAATCCCGGTGCAACTGCATTTACGGTAATTCCTTTTCTGCCAAGCTCTCTTGCCCATACCTTGGTCATACCAATAACACCGCTTTTTGAAGCAGCATAGTTGGTCTGCCCGTAATTGCCGTACAGACCCACAATTGATGATGTGTTTATTATCCTGCCGTAACTGTTTGATGCCATTGCCTGCGAGGCGTATTTGGTCATATTAAACACACCTTTCAGATTAATATCAAGAACTTTCATGAACTGCTCATCGCTCATTTTATTCAGCGGTGCATCAGAAGTAATTCCCGCATTGTTGATCAGGATATCAAGCCTGCCGGTGTGTTTCCCTGCTTCATTTATACAGAAGAACGCGGAGGATTTATCGGAAACATCAGTCTTATAATACCGGCAGTTACTGCCCAGCTCTTCGGCTGAATTTTTTCCTGAAACTTCATCGTTATCTGCTATTATAACGTATGCTCCTTCTTTGATGAACAGCTTGGCTGTTTCAAATCCAATACCTTTTGCTCCCCCGGTTATTATTGCTGTGTTATCCTTCAGTTTCATATATTAGTTATTAATTTTTATTGAAATATATCTTGTAAAATTTTGTAACAAAGGGAACTTGAAAGCTTTAAATTATATTGTTTATTGGTAGTTACTTCCTTCTGCTGAATATAAACCATTTATTTACTCATTATAATTGCGTATTTTTGATATAATTTACAGAAATAATTTTGAAAAGAACAGTATTATTTATTGCGGTACCTTTGTTATTGGTTGTAATCCTTGGCTTGATATTTGTACCAAAATTCCTTGGCGGAGAAAAAACAGCATCCGATAAAAAACAAAATCCAAACCAGCAGAATCAGCAGATAACAGTTGACGGGTTTATAATAAAATCTGCTGTACTTGAAAATGATATAAAAGCTATCGGCAATGTAAAAGCAAACGAAGAGGCTGAAATACGAAGCGAAGTATCGCGAAAAATACGCGGTATCTATTTTAAGGAAGGCGCTTTTGTTGGCAGGGGCAAAACACTTTTTAAGCTGGATTCAGACGACCTTACTGCAAAGCTGCGAAGGCAGGAAGTTGATGAAAGGCTTGCTATCACAAAGCTGGAAAGAGAAAAACAGCTTCTTGAAAAGGGGCTGACTTCACAGGCAGAGTATGATGTGCTTGAAACCACCCTCGAACAGATTCGCGCAGATATAAACATCACAAGAATTGATATTTCCAAAACATATGTTCGCGCCCCCTTTTCGGGCATTATAGGATTAAGGAATGTAAGCAATGGTGCTTATGTAACTCCTCAGACTGTACTTACCACTATGCAGGATGTAAGCCGTGTTAAGATAGATTTTTCCATTCCCGAAAAATATATTTACCTTTTTAATAAAGGTCAGAAAATAAAATTCAGGGTTGAAGGCATTCAGGAAGAGTTTGAAGCTGAAGTATATGCATCTGAACCGAAGGTTGAAAATAATACAAGATCGCTTGTGCTGAGGGCGGTAACAAACAATCCGGGCAAAAAGCTTCTGCCCGGTACATTTGCCAATGTAACATTTCTTATAAGCGAAAATAAAGATGCTATGATGATACCCACAGAAGCGTTGATCCCTAAGCTTAAAGGACAGAGCGTATATGTTGTAAGAGAAGGAAAAGCAGTTCTTACTGATATTGAAATTGGCGAACGGACAGAATCTATGATCCAGCTTATTTCTGAAAATATTAAACCCGGTGATACAATAGTAACAACAAACATTTTAAGGATCAGGGATAAAATGCCTGTGAAAGTAGGGAATGTAAATTAGATATGAGCTTAAGCGCAACATCCATCCGCAGGCCGGTTCTTTCTATAGTTTTTTCACTGATAATTATTATTTTTGGTGTTGTAGCTTTTACGTTTCTTGAAGTGCGCGAATATCCAAGTGTTGACCCGCCGATTGTTACAGTATCCACCAACTATCCCGGAGCGAATTCAGAAGTCATTGAGACACAGATAACCGAACCCCTTGAAGAATCACTAAACGGTATTGATGGTATTAAAAGCTTATCATCACAGAGCCGCGAAGGACAAAGCCAGATAACAATTGAATTTTCGCTTGAGCGGAATCTGGAAGATGCATCTAATGACGTAAGAGACAGGGTTTCCAGAGCGCTCAGGAATCTGCCTGCTGATGTTGAACCGCCGGTTGTCCAGAAATCTGATGCTGATGATACACCCATAATTTTTATGTATGTGCAGAGCAATACAAAAGATATACTTGCTGTAAATGCTTTTGCAACAAATGTTATAAAAGAAAGAATACAGACAATTCCAGGGGTAAGTTATGTAAGGATATTCGGCGAGCGCCGTTATGCAATGAGGATGTGGCTTGACCCTGAAAAGCTTGCTGCATACAAGCTTACAGCGCTTGATGTGCGCACTGCCCTGGAAAAGGAAAATGTTGAGCTTCCTTCAGGCAGAATTGAGGGAGATAAAACCGAGCTTACTATAAGAACTCTTGGGAGGCTGAAAAATGCTGAGGAATTTAATAACCTTATTATCAGGGAAGCTAACGGTAATGTTATCAGGTTTAAAGATGTTGGTTATGCAGTGCTTGGAGCTGAAAATGAAAGGCAGTCTTTAAAACGCGACGGATTGCTTGGTGTGGGCGTTGCTGTTACAATGCAGCCCGGCGGAAATGCGATTGAAATTTCAGATGAGTTTCTGAAAAGATATGAACAGCTTAAGAAAGAAATTCCGCCTGACTATAACATAGAAATTGGTTTCGATTTTTCAGAATATATAAGGACAACTATCACTGAAGTTGAAGAAACAATTTTTATTGCTTTCGGCCTGGTTATACTTATAATTTTCCTTTTCCTGCGGGACTGGCGCTCAACTATAATTCCTATTGTTGCTATCCCCACATCTATCATTTCCGCATTTTTCATTATGTATATTATGGGATTCTCTATCAACGTGCTTACGCTGGTTGGTATGATACTTGCTATAGGTCTTGTAGTTGATGATGCTATTGTTGTGCTTGAAAATATTTATTCGAAGATCGAAGACGGAATGAATCCCTTTGAAGCAGCATTTAAAGGTTCAAAGGAAATATATTTTGCCGTAATATCTATTACTATTGCTTTAGTAGCTGTGTTCCTGCCTATTATGTTCATAGAAGGAACAACAGGCAAGCTGTTCAGGGAGTTTGCTGTAGTTATCGGCGGTTCGGTAATGGTTTCAGCTTTTGTAGCGCTTACTCTTACACCTATGATGAGCTCCAGGCTGCTTAAAGCTCACAGCAAGCATAACTGGTTCTACAATGCAACAGAGCCGTTCTTTGTAAAAATGATAGATACATACAGGCGGATGCTGACTGCATTTATGAAAATTAGGTGGGCAGCATTTATTATCATAGCAATTGTAGGGATACTTATCTACTTTACCGGCGCTTCGTTAAAGAGTGAGCTTGCACCGCTTGAAGACCGCTCGAATATCAGGATACAGGCTACCGCGCCAGAAGGCGCAACATTTGAATATATGCAGAAGTATATGGATGACCTTTCTGAGCTTGTTATTTCTTCAACACCTGAGATCCAGACACCTATTACAAATGTTGGTTTTGGCGGACAGACCAATAACGGTTTTATCAATATGTATTTGGTTCCGCCTGATAAACGCGAACGCACACAGCAGCAGATATATGATAAGCTGGCCAAAGATATCAATATTATTACTGGCATAAGGGCTTTTCCTTCACAGCCGCCAACTATCGGCTCGCGTTTTGGCGGACAGCCGGTACAGTTCGTTCTGCAGGCTCCGGAGTTTGACCAGCTTGCTGAGGTTCTTCCGAAATTTCTTGATGAAGCCAAAAAGCAGCCTGAGCTGCAGTTTGTGGATGCTAATTTAAAAATAAACAAACCTGAAATAAATTTATCTATCGACCGCCAGAAAGCATCTGACCTGGGAGTCTCCTTCAGTGATGTTGCTTCAACACTGCAGATAGCTTTCGGAAGCCAGCGCTTCGGGTATTTCATCAAAGAAGGAAAGCAGTACCAGATACTTGGACAGGTTACAAGGGATAAACGCGACAATCCCTATGACCTTAAATATCTTTTTGTAAGGAACAAGAACGGCGAGCTGATACAGCTCGATAACCTTGTTAACCTGACTGAACAGCTGCGCCGACAACACGATTCAGGTATAACAGGTATTCATCAGCTACAATAACTGCGGGACTTTCGCCCGGCTATACACTAGGCGATGGTATTGCAGCTATGCGCAGGGTAGCTGCAGAAGTTATGCCTGAAAACTTCAATACAGCGCTTGCCGGGCAGTCAAAGGATTTTGAGGATAGCGCATCTAGCCTGCTGTTCACATTCGTATTTGCGCTGGTGATAATTTACCTGGTGCTTGCTGCGCAGTTTGAAAGCTTCATCGACCCGTTCATAATACTGCTTACTGTGCCTCTTGCGCTCTTCGGCGCGCTGCTTTCTTTATGGGTATTCGGTATGACGCTTAACATCTTCAGCCAGATTGGAATAATCATGCTCATAGGGCTTGTTACCAAAAATGCAATTCTGATAGTTGAGTTTGCCAACCAGAAGAAGGAAGAGGGGATGGGGATCATCGAAGCTGTTGATGAAGCAGCCGTGCAGCGCTTCAGGCCCATTATGATGACAAGTATTGCCTCCGCGCTGGGCGCATTGCCTATCGCTATCGGTATAGGCGCCGGCAGCCGTGTTTCGCTTGGTATAGCTATTGT
>LLZO01000378.1 GCA_001567545.1 Candidatus Tepidiaquacellales bacterium OLB5 | reverse complement strand
CTGGTACATGTCAACAATGTTTCCCGCAGCTTTTTGCGCATTGGATTTTAGAATATCCGGATTATCGACCGGCGGATTGGTATTAGGCATGGTCATAACCCCTGTAAATCCCCCATAAGCTGCTGCAAGCATTCCGGTGCTGATATCTTCCTTGTATTCCTGCCCCGGTTCACGGAAATGAACGTGCATATCAAAAAATCCGGGAACAACAATTTTTCCGGCAAGGTCATACTGTATAACTTCCCTTACATGCTGCCATATAACTCCCATACGGTTGATTACACCGTTTACGATCAGAATATCAAACCTGCCGTTAATATTTTCAGCAGGTGATATAACCTGGCAATTTCTGAGTAATAAATGCAATTTTTTTAGATTATTTTACAAATTTAGTGATTTTTAAGGATTTTTGAAATGTACTTAAAAAAGGGAAAATCTTATTCACGAATTTCTATAATAACTTCTCAAGATTCCCAAACTGGTGTTTGCGAATCAGGTTCCTCGGCTGGATTCCCGCTTGTGCCCCATAGGAGTAGACATGGAATGACAAAACTTTTTTTTACCTGACACTCGCCGGGTGCATACCCTTCGCCGTTATGCTACAAAGTACTCTTCAGAAAAAGTAAAATGTATAAGGCGGGAACAGCAAACAATATGCTGTCGAACCTGTCAAGCGCTCCGCCATGACCGGGAATCAGGTTGGATGAATCCTTTACCTTAACGCTGCGTTTTAAGCTTGATTCAAACAGATCGCCTATCTGCGCAAAAAGTCCAACAACAACTGCTACAGATACCCAGTGATAAACTGAATGAGCCGGATAAAAATACGAAAATACTATCCCGCATATAATTGTAAAAATAAAACCTGTAATAGAGCCTTCCCATGTTTTTTTGGGGCTGATGCGTTCTGCCAGCTTATGTTTGCCAAACAATTTGCCGCCAAAGAATGCAAATGTATCGCTAACCCACACCATTACCATTACAACTATTGCATAGTTAGCTTCAAAGGTTTGAAGCATACGGGTAGTGTTCATTAAGCTAAGCAGACCGAAAGGAGTGGAAATATAAACAACAGAAAGCAGCCAGGTACCTACGGCTTCAAAATGTTTAACTTCCTTGAATACTTCTACTAATATAAGGAAGATGAACATTATAAAGTATAATATCAGAACATAGCTGAACTTTTCAAAATAAAAACACAGAACGATAAGTATACTTATCGCAAGGAAAACTGCTTTATGGAATGAAAATCCCCCAAGCCAGCGGGTAAACCCGCTAAGGCTTTCAGATGGCTCGAACAGGTTGTAGAATTCATTCATACAGAAAAATGCAAGTACCGTGCAGAATACAAGGAACACTTCATTTCCGGTAACGGCTGAAAATATTATCAGCGGAATGCCTATTATTCCCACTATGACCCTGACAGCAGTGTTACTCATCTTCCCTGCTTTCGTTTGATGCCGGGACTTCTGCAGGTTTAACCCTCAGCCTGTAATAAAGTAAAATTATGCTTGAAAACAGAACCACCGATAAAACAACGGCAGCAATTGTATTGGTGATTTCGTCACCTGTAAGCTTAGGAGTTTCAAAATCCGTTTTGCCGTAAACAAACATATAATATGATGCGAAAAAGTTATTCAGAAAGTGGGCAATAATTCCCGTATAAATTGAATTTGAATAATAAACAATAAATCCCAAATATGCGCCCAGGATAAGCAGCGGTATAAAATTGAACGGCTGGAAGTGATACATTGCAAATAAAAACCCGGTAATTAAAATTGCTTTTAACGGTTTAGCTACCTTTGAAATATTTGAAAGCGCAAAACCGCGGAAAAGCGCTTCTTCGCAAATTGCGGGTGTTATGCATATTACAAATACCACAACAGAAAATTCAAACCAGTTATGCGCTTTAACTATCTTCATAGTACTTTTTTCGAAAGTTTCGAAAATTTCCTTTAAGGGCTTTAATGCATCGTTTACATAGGGAATCGAATTCAGCAGGCTTTCCTGGAAATACATATAACCCTGCAGGAACGGCTGAATAGTTACTATACCCAATACTGCAAGAAGAAGAAGTACAGGTTTCGGGCTGTTAAGCCTGAATATATTTTTAAGGTCATGGGTCTGGAACCTTGCAAAAA
>LLZO01000377.1 GCA_001567545.1 Candidatus Tepidiaquacellales bacterium OLB5 | reverse complement strand
TAGATTTTGAGGCTTTTTGCGCTCCCAACGGGATTCGAACCCGTGTTTCCACTGTGAAAGAGTGATGACCTAACCCCTAGTCGATGGGAGCGTTTTTTCAACAGAATTACAAAAATAAGTAAAATTTTAGATAGTTAAAAGGGGCGGAAAAATGTCAAATGTGAAACGTCAAACGTGAAATGTGGAAAGATTGAAATTATTGCTTAGCAAGTGCATCTAACACAGCTTTCAGCTTATCATATGTTCTTCCCATTTCTTCTGAAATTACCTTAACATCATTCAGCACAGGCATAAAGTTGGTATCGCCGTTCCAGCGGGGGACTATATGGAAATGCAGGTGGTCATCTATTCCCGCCCCGGCAACCCTTCCAAGATTTGCGCCTATATTGAATCCGTGAGGTTTCATCACTTCTTTCAGAGCATTTATACCCAGCTCCAGCAGGCTGAACATTTCCAGCCGGGTCTCGTTATTCAGCTCACTCATTTCCCTGGCTTCTATGTAAGGGACAATCATTAAATGCCCGCTGTTATATGGATACAGGTTCATTATTATAAATGCATTTTTTCCCCTGTAGAGAAGGTAGTTTTTCCTGTCGTCTTTTTCATTCAGTATGCGGGTAAATAAAGAACCCGGAAGGGATTCAGCAGGCTCTTCCTTGAATGTATCTATATATTGCGAACGCCACGGCGACCAGAGTTTTTCCATATAACAAAAATAATTGATTTTAACTTAAATTGCCTGTAATTAAAAAACCCCGTTTGATAAACGGGGTTTTGGTAAATAAAATATAATAATTAAGCGTGAGCTTCAGCTTCTTCTTTCTGAGCCTCGGCAACAATTTTAGTTTCAATTTCTTTCGGTACTTCCTCGTAATGTGAGAACTTACGCTTAAAAATACCGCGTCCCTGTGTAATTGAACGCAGCTTAGTTGCATAATCGTGAAGCTCCGAAAGCGGTACTGTTGCCTTTATAACCTGCATTTTACCGTTGGAGTCCATTCCTGATATTTTTCCCCTTCGCGAAGAGATATCTCCCATTACATCACCCATGAATACTTCAGGTACTGTTACTTCAATAATATAAATTGGCTCCAGCAATACAGGTTTGGCATCAAGGAAGCCTTTTTTAAATGCCTGTGCAGCGGCTATCTTAAAAGCCATTTCTGATGAATCAACATCATGGTATGAGCCGAAATGTACGGTAACTTTCACGTCAACAACGGGGTATTTTGCTACCGGTCCTTTAACCAGCGCTTCAACAACGCCTTTTTCAACCGCAGGTATGAACTTTGTGGGAATTGCGCCGCCGACAACTTCATTGGCGAATTCAAAACCAACTCCGCGCTTCTGGGGTTCAAGCCTTAAGAATACGTGACCATACTGACCGTGACCGCCTGATTGTTTCTTATGCTTGTATTCAACACTTTCAATTTTTCCTTTAATTGTTTCACGGAAAGGGATCCTGGGCTGAACGATATTTACTTCAACACCATATTTTTCCTTCAGCCTTGCAATAATTATTGCAAGATGAAGCTCGCCCTGTCCGGCAATAATTGTCTGGCCAAGCTCGGGGTCAAAATGGAATAAAAATGTCGGGTCTTCTTCATGCAGGTGTGAAAGTCCTGAAGCTATTTTATCTTCATCCCCTTTTTGTTTGGAAGTTAATGCCTGCTCAATTAACGGGTCGGGGAAAACTATCGGGTCAATCTGAACATTTAATCCTTTGCCGGTTAAAGTATTATTTACATGTGTATCTTTAAGCTTAACAACTGCGCCAATATCTCCGGTAACTGCAGTTGTCAGGTCTTTCCTGTTCTTTCCGTTCATCTGGAAGATCTGGGTTAAACGCTCAACTTTATTCCTGTTCTGGTTGGTCAGATCCATACCGGCAGTTACGCTGCCTGAGAGCACACGGAAAAATGACATTTCACCAACATGAGGTTCTGAAAGTGTTTTAAATACAAAAACTACAGGCTCTCCTGTGGGTTTTGGTACAACTTCAACATAATCATCACCGCCAGTTTTTTTAGCCATAAACGGCGCAGCATCCACCGGGCTGGGACAGTATTTGCAGATAAACTCAACCAACGATTTAACGCCAATACTTGAAGAGCCGGCAGTGCAAAGAACAGGAAGAATTTTCTTAGCTTTAATTTCCCGTGAAAGTCCTTCGATAAGCTCTTCTTCAGTCAGTGTTCCGCCTTCATCAAAGAATTTGCTCATCAATTCTTCATCTTCTTCAGCAACAACTTCAATAAGCTCCTGGTGAAGCTTTTTGGCTTTATCCATCAGGTCGGCGGGAATATCGTGTTCAGTGTAATCGCCTTTACCGTCTGAAGTAAACTTCAGCATTTTCATCTTTAGAACATCGATTATAGTATCAAATCCAACACCCTGGTTAACGGGGAACTGCAGCTCTGCAACGTGGTGTCCGTAAAACTCTCTTAACTGTGCAAGTGTTCCGTCAAAATCAGCTTTTTCATAATCAAGCTTATTAACAACAAAGCATACTTCAATGCCGTATTCTTTTGCATATCCTGCGGCAATTTCAGTGCCAACTTCAACGCCTTCTGATGCATTCACAACTATAAGAGCTGTATCCATAATACGCATTGAAGATTTAACGGACCCGGTAAAATCAGTATAACCCGGGGTATCTATAATGTTTAGCTTATAATCTTCCCAATGGGTATTTAAAACTGATGAATTAATTGATATTTTTCTTGAAATTTCGTCTTTGCTGTAATCTGATGTGGTTGAACCGTCTTCGATTTTTCCGAGCCTGTTGATGGCTCCGGTTGTGTAAAGAATCGATTCTGCAAGTAATGTTTTACCGGAACCTCCGTGACCCGCGATCACAAGGTTCCTGATTTTTTCCGGTGAGATGTTACCCAAAATATTCTGCCCCTTCTATTTATCTGCATCAATTTTGCAGTCATATTTGCGTAATAATTTTACAGCAAATTATTTAGATTTGAATTTAAATGTTCGGATATAAAATTATCTTTAAATGCTAAAACAGGTTATCGTCATCATCAAACTGACGTATCTTTTTGCGGGGTGAGTATCCGTTACCCTGACCTGATAAAACATTAAGAAATGATTTAATACCTTTTGATACTGCAGTGATCATATTCAGCGCATCAAAAACATTTGTTTCAACTTCCCTCTGCACCTTCTGCTCAAAATCTACAATAGAATCGGTTGTATCTTTTACAGTATCTACAATACCGTTGATTTTTGCTGATTGAATTTTGAGATTTGCGGTTACATCTTTTATATCGTTGGTGATTAACAGGGAATTTTCGATCAAGGGTTCTGTTTTGGTGGTAATATGATCAACTTTTTTTTTTCGATATTATCAATTGCAGAATTGATATTATCAACAGCGCTGACAATACGCTTTAAAGCAATTATCAGGTATATTACCAGCGCTATTAAAGCAACATAAAGCGCAATTACTGTAATGCTTTGAATAAGTTCTACGCCCTGCATTTTTTATGTTGTTATATTTGCTTCAAAAAATTTTTAATGAAGTTACCTGCTTTTTTAAGCTTAAATCTTGTTGCGCTCTTCTTTATAAGCATCTACACCGGCTTTAATTGCATCTTTTACCTTTGCAGACTCATCGGAAATTTTTTCCTTTGCAACTTCATAGGTACTGCTTGTTTTTTCCTTTGCAACGTTCAGTATCTTGTTTGCATCGTCAAGCAGGTTGCCTGCTTTTTTCTTTGCATCACTGATAAGCTCTTCAGAACGTTTTTTGCCTTCATTAATTATATCCTGTGCTTTGTGTTTAGCAATATCAAGATATTCTTCAGCATCATCAAGCATTTCGTCTTTTTTGTTCCTGATATCCTGACGAAGTTCTTTACCGCTTTTTGGCGCATATAACAGAGCCAAAACGCCGCCAACAATTCCGCCGGCTAAGAATCCAAGGAACAGACCCTTTGCTACGCCTCTTTCTTCTGACATAGTGTAATCCTCCAATTTAATTTTTTTACCCATTGGGTTCGGGTTTAATTTAATATTTTAATAACAGAAAAATAGCTAAATACGGCACTATTTTCAATGTATTTAAAGTGCCATAATTTATTATTTTAACCTTAATGTTTGTTAAAAAGTTCTGAAATTTAAGATATTTTAAAGAAATTAAGGGCTATTCTACCTTAAATAACGCACTAATTGACTGGTTTTCATTATTCCTTAAAATTGCATGGGCAAACAGCCTTGAAACATCCAGGACCTCTATTTTCCTGGATTTAAAATTCAGAGGTACTGTATTGGCTATAACCAGCTTCTTAAGGCTGGAGTTTTCTAT
>LLZO01000376.1 GCA_001567545.1 Candidatus Tepidiaquacellales bacterium OLB5 | reverse complement strand
GTAAAAGCCTTCACTTCGTTATTTTTAGCCAGTGCCAGATACAATGAATCACCAAACTGGGCTATTCCTCCCCTGAACGGGTAAAATGGAGATAAAAATGCAATTTTCATTAATGTAAATTCTTAAATAATTAACACTTTTACAATTGAATAAAAATTGTATTCAAATTATGACCTTCATCATAAAAAAGTATGATATTTATTATTTTTTATGAATGTATTAATCGCTATTTTTAAAGTAATTCTTTTGAAATTCATAAATAATTATCAATTATGAATCAAAATTCAGAGCAAATTGTCTGGGAAGGCTCACAATCACAGGTATTAAATTTCGGGATTTTTATTTCCATGGGACTTATATCCCTTATAATAATTGTTTTAAGTGTGTTATTTTTTCCGTTAGCAGCTGTACTTGTGATCATTCCGTTTATTTATATATTTATTAAATGGCTTATTGTTAAAAATCACAGATATAAAGTAACAACAGAAAGAATATTTTATACAACAGGGATATTTTCCAAAAAAACTGAAGCTTTGGAACTATACAGGGTTCGGGATGTTGATATGTATGAACCATTTTGGCAGCGACTCTTTAAGCTCGGGAACATTGCTCTTACAACTTCTGATAAAACATCAATGAATTTCCTGCTGAAAGCAGTCCCGGAGCCGGCTGAACTGATGAATAATATCAGGAAATATGTTGAGCTTAGGCGCGACGTTAAAAAAGTAAGGGGAGTTGAATTCCTTGATGATGAAGATACTGTTGAAAATCTGTAAAATTAATTTTATTAATGGATAAATTTTTAAAGTACGGTTTATTTATCTGGCTTACAGTTGTAATATGTTTCGCAATAATAGCTCCGATCCCCGCAGTTGGTAATATGGGAGAAAGAGCAAGGATTTTGTATTTCCACGTACCGACGGCATGGATTAGCACTGTTGCGTTTATAATGGCGCTTATCTACGGGGCGCAGTATATACGTAAACGTGATATATTGTATGACCTGAAAGCTGCATCATCAGCAGCACTTGGACTGATATTCGCAGTGCTTGCTACTGTAACCGGCGCTATATGGGCAAAATTTGAGTGGGGAGCATTCTGGAACTGGGACCCGCGCCAGACTTCAATATTTGTGCTGATACTGGTTTACGGCGCATATTTTGCGCTAAGAAGCGCAGTTGAATCAGAAGAGCAGAGAGCAAAGCTCTCATCAGTATATTCTATTCTAGCGGGAATCACTGTTCCGTTCTTTATCTTTATATTTCCAAGGATTGTTGAATCCCTGCATCCCGACCCGCTGGTAAATTCAAGCGGAAAAATTAAAATGAGCACCAATATGCTTATAGTATTTTTAAGCTCACTTGCAGGTTTCACAGGGTTATTTGCCTGGATGCTGAATTTAAGAATAAGAATTGCTAAATTAAAGCTTAAGGAGAGTAATTAATGGAACAGAATGCAAGTTATATTGTGCTGGGCATTACATTGATTGTATGGCTGGGTATTTTCCTTTATATGCTTTCACTGGATAAAAAAATTAAAAATATCGAAAAGGAGTAAATAAATGAATAAACGTTATTTAATCGGAGCTATTATTATTGTTGTATTTGTTGTTGTTGGATTTTTTGCATTTGTTGATACAAAGGTAGAGTATGCAAACTTCCAGCATGCATCAGAAACACACAAAAAATGCCAGGTAAAAGGAACATGGGTAAAGGAAAAAAATGCAGGCTTTGATGCTGCTACCAATAAGTTCACTTTCTATATGGTGGATGAAAACAAAACTGAAATGAAAGTAATACTTGACGGCGCTGAACCTAATAACTTTAAGATGGCAGAAAGTGTTGTTGCAAAAGGAAAAGTAAAAGACGGTACTTTCCATGCAACTGAAGTTCTTACAAAATGTCCAAGTAAATATGAAGGCGACGGTCAGGATGTGAAGAAATCAAGTATGTAAAATAATTAATTCTTTTAAAAAGGTACTATAATTATTTTGTGGTGTCAGATATTTGCGTGACACCACTTTTATTCCTTATTTTTTTTGCTTTTTGCTTTTTTACTTTTGCCTTTTTTTGTTCTTTTTACAGGCTTTAACGAACTCTCTGAATAACGGGTGCGCTTTTGTTGCCCGTGATTTAAGCTCAGGGTGGAACTGGCATGCAATGAACCAAGGGTGGTTTGGAATTTCAATTATTTCGACCAGGTCCTTATCCGGATTGATGCCGGAAAAAACCATACCTGCTTCTTCAAACTGCATCCTGAACCTGTTGTTGAACTCATACCTGTGGCGGTGCCTTTCAGTAATGTTTACAGCTTTGTATGTTTCATACGTTTTAGTTTTCCGTTTAACTGTGCATGCATACGAGCCAAGCCTCATTGTACCGCCTTTTTCTGATATACCTTTCTGTTCTTCCATCAGGTCAATAACATTATTCCGTGTTTCCTTTATCTCAGCGCTGTTGGCATCCCTAAGCTTTAAAACATTGCGGGCAAATTCAACCACAGCAAGCTGCATACCAAAGCAGATACCGAAGAACGGGATTTTATTTTCGCGTACAAATTTGATTGCGCGTATTTTTCCTTCCGTGCCGCGTTCACCGAATCCGTATGGCACAAGCAAACCATCAATACCTTCCAGGTGTTTGGCAGTATTGTGATCTTTTTCCAAATCCTGTGCCGAAACCCACTTTATATTCACTTTTACTTCATTTTCTGCCCCGGCATGTACAAATGACTCGAGTATACTTTTATATGCATCGGGAACCATGTTATATTTTCCGCATATACCAATTGTTACGGTGTTCTTGGGATTATTTATTCTGCTTA
Source organism: Candidatus Tepidiaquacellales bacterium OLB5 (assembly GCA_001567545.1). GTDB lineage: Bacteria > Bacteroidota > Ignavibacteria > Tepidaquicellales > OLB5 > OLB5. Next base: position 8,377 of record LLZO01000376.1, on the reverse strand, counting down.
CAAGCTTTTTCCATTTCGTAATATTTGGCTTGCCGTTCTTAATATGAAGCTTCTCAACTACAATTTCATCCAAACCTTCTTTTAACAGCTCAAGCGGTACCTGGTAAATTGTAGGTACATCTTTAGCAGAAACAACACAGTTAGGCTGAACATTGCAGAATAAAGCTATCTTATCCTTAATATCCCTCGATATGCTGTTATGGCTTCTTATTACCAGTATATCAGGCTGAATACCTATTTCCAGAAGGGTTTTTACACTGTGCTGGGTTGGCTTGGTTTTTATTTCACCCGCTGCCTCAATAAAAGGAACATAAGTTAAATGTATTGAAAGCGAATTTTCCCTGCCGGCTTTAAGCATCAGCTGCCTCATTGCTTCAAGAAACGGCAATGACTCAATATCACCCACAGTTCCGCCGATTTCAGTGATTACCACGTCATATTTTTTTGATTCACCCAGCTTCATCATGCGGCGCTTAATCTCATCTGTAATATGAGGTACAACCTGAACTGTTGCTCCGAGATAATCTCCGCGTCTTTCCCTGGAAATAACTTCATAATAAACCTGGCCGGTTGTAGTATTGTTGGCTTTGGTCATATCCATATCCATAAACCGCTCATAATGACCGAGATCAAGATCTGATTCAGCGCCGTCTTCTGTAACAAATACTTCGCCGTGCTGGTAGGGGCTCATAGTCCCGGGATCGACATTTATGTACGGATCAAACTTCTGTATAGTTACGCGCAAGCCGCGTGATTTAAGAAGCAATCCGAGCGATGAGGCAGCTATACCTTTGCCAAGTGATGATACAACTCCCCCGGTTAAAAAAATGTATTTTACTTTTTTCAAGTTTTTATTTTATTAATTTTCTTACTTTTTTCAAATCTTTCTGTGTATCAACTGATTGTGAATCTGTTTTTACTTCAATAACTTTTATTTTTTCCCCGTTTTCAAGTATCCTTAACTGTTCGAGCTTTTCTGCATTTTCAAGTTTTGAAGATTTCAGCTTTATAAGCTTCAGCAGGTATTCCCTGCGGTAAACATAAAGCCCCATATGTTTGTAATAATCAATTTTTCCATTATCCCTGTTAAAGGGAATAACACTTCTGGAAAAATATAAAGCAAAATTTTTTTTTATCTTTAATTACTTTAACAATATTAGGGTCCGATATATCTTTTGTGTCTTTAATTTTATAACAAATTGTAGAAACATTAATGCTTTTATCTTTTAACAGAGGGGCAACAGCCATATTAATGTTTACCGGATCTATCATCGGTTCATCCCCCTGAATATTAACAACAATATCACACTTAATATTTTTCACTGCTTCACCAATTCTGTCAGTGCCGCTTTTGTGTGATTTGGAGGTCATAACAGCATTTCCGCCGAATCCCATAACTGTATCATATATCCGTTTATCATCGGTTGCAGCCAGTACCTCGTCAAGCAGATTGGCTTTAAGGCATCTTTCATATACATGCTGAATCATAGGCTTGCCGTGTATCATAGCCAGCGCTTTAGCCTGCAGTCTTGTTGAGCCGTATCTTGCCGGAATAACTCCAATTACAGTTATACCTTTTTTTACTTTTGCCTTTTTACTTTTCACTTATTTATCAAGCACTTTAGGGACCTTAAAGAAATTTTCTGTTTTATCAGGTGCGTTTTTCAATGCTTCTTCTTTCGTTAAACATTTTTCAGCAATATCTTCACGGAAAACGTTTTCGGTTTCGTTGATATTTTCCAGCGGCTTAACATCATCCAGGCCGGGGATCTGGTTAATGGTATCTATATATCCCAGCACCTCATTCATTTCACCCTGCAGCTTAACTTTTTCTTCTTCAGTAAATTTTAGCTTTGCAAGCTTTGCTATTTTTTCCACATCTTTAATTGTTACAGACATATTTATGGTTTTATATTCTTAATTACTATATCCCTGATCTCATTAAGTAATTCCTTATCTTTCCTGTATTTAACAGGCTTATCTATTACCATATCCACGGTTCCGGGTTTTACTTTAGAGCTTCCGCCCGGCATTAATTTAAATGTTCCGCTTAAACTGACCGGAATAATATCAGCTTTTGATTTATCAGCCAGAAAGAACATTCCGCGTTTAAATTCTCCCACATTCCCGTCGCTGGTTCTGGTACCTTCCGGGTAAATTACAACTGAAAGTCCGTTTCTTACCCTTTCGGCAGCTTTATCAAGTGATTTCATTGCATCTCGCACCCTGTCCCTGTCCAAAGCAACAAAACCTGCGCACATCATTGCCCAGCCAAGCAGCGGAACTTTGTTAATTTCTTTTTTATAGATCATCCTCACATTATCAGGCAGGTATGCAAGCTGTACAAAAATATCAAGATAACTAGCATGATTGCTGATATATATTTTCCCTTTTCCTGCATCAATATTTTCCTGCCCGTATACATTAACCTTTATCCCGTAAATGAAAAGAACAGCTTTTGTCCATATTTTCATTAAAGGATTTGAAAGCCGGTTCCGGCTGTCAAAAGGGAATATTAAAATAGATAATATTGCAATGAGCAGTGAATAAAGGATGACAATAAAATTTTTAATAAGCCACATTAAAGCAAAAATACAAAATAATTTACTCTGTTTTTACTACCGCAGTTATGCTTAAAGACCAATTTATTGCAGAATTTATATTCTGCAATTATAACGCTTTGGGGATTAGGGAAAAATAAATAAACTTTTTCATATACTTTTTTTTGGTATATTCGTATCTAACCTAATAGCCACCGGAAGTTCCCGCGGCTAATTGATCAATAAATTTGGCACAAAAACAAAAAGTATATCTTCGTCTTGCAAACGGCAAAACTTTTGCAGGGTACAGCTTTGGCAAATTTGGCAATTCTGAGGGCGAAGTAGTATTTACAACCGGTATGACCGGATATCCCGAATCACTTACAGATCCATCTTATTCCGGGCAAATACTTGTTTTTACATATCCTTTAATCGGTAATTACGGAATTCCGCAATTTAAACGGGATGATACTGCAAAAACTGTACAGGATGGTTTTGAATCAGGTAAAATACAGGTTCGCGGAATAATAATATCCGGTTACAGTTTCGATTACAGCCATTTTGATGCTACAGGTTCTTTGCATACATGGCTTCTGGAAAACGATATACCCGGTATTTACGGGGTAGATACCAGGGAGCTTACCAAAACCCTGAGGACAACAGGGGTAATGCTCGGAAAAATTACAACTGAGCCTGAGGGAGGCTTATTTGAAGTTGTTGACCCCAATAACACAAACCTGGCCGGAATGGTTGGGGTGAAAGAACCGGTAATTTATTCTCCCAGGAAAAAAAATCCCAAGAAAATCCTGCTTATAGATTGCGGGGTAAAGAACAACATCATCCGCAATTTTGTAAAACGCGGCGCAGAAGTTATCCGCGTACCTCTTGATTATGACCCGATGAATTCTGAATATGATTTTGACGGGATTTTTGTATCCAATGGACCGGGTGACCCTAAAATGTGTACAAATGCTGTTGAAAATCTGCGTAAATCATTTGAGCTTAATAAACCAATTTTCGGAATATGTCTGGGCAGCCAGATATTGGGACTTTCTGCGGGTGCAGATACCTACAAACTGAAATTCGGACACAGGTCGCAAAATCAGCCCTGTATAGAGCTTGGCGGCCACTGTTACATTACATCTCAGAACCATGGTTATGCTGTAGATACAAAAACTCTTCCTCAGGACTGGTCTGAATGGTTTGTAAATAATAATGACGGTACTAATGAAGGCGTTAAGCATAATACAAAACCGTTCTTTGCAGTACAGTTTCATCCGGAATCATCGCCGGGTCCTAATGATACAGGCTGGCTGTTTGATAAGTTTATTGAACTATTGTAAAATTCGTCAAATTCGTCAGATTGATCAGATTAATAATTAATTTAAATGAAATTTAATAGATTTGAAGAAATTGATGTATGGAAACAAGCTTGCGAACTATGTAAAGAGATATATTTACTAACAAATTCAGAAGTAATATCAAAAGACTTTGGCTTCAAAGATCAATTAAGAAGAAGCTCTGTTTCTATTCCAAGTAATATAGCCGAAGGCTATGAACGGAAATCAAATACTGAATTTGTAAGATTTTTATATATAGCAAAAGGATCTGCCGGAGAATTAAGAACGCAATTATATATTGCAAAAGAAATAAACTATATAAGTAATGAAAGATTTGATGAACTTTTCAAAAAAGCAGAAGAAATTTCAAAGAGCTTAAGCGGTTTCATTAAATATCTGCAGGCAAAAATTTGATAAATTTGATGAATTTTTAATTTGATAAATTCTATTAATAAAATATTATTACTTGGTTCAGGGGCTTTAAAAATTGGCGAAGCGGTGAGTTTGATTATTCAGGCTCACAGGCTATTAAAGCGCTTAAAGAAGAGGGTAAAACCGTAATACTTGTTAATCCCAATATTGCCACAGTGCAAACGGATAAAGACCTGGCCGATAAAGTTTATCTGCTTCCCGTTAACCCGTATTTTGTTGAACAGGTAATTAAGAAAGAAAAACCCGAAGGTATTATGCTTGGATTCGGAGGCCAGACAGCGCTTAACTGCGGGCTGGAGCTTAACAGGCAGGGTATACTAAAAAAATATAATGTCCGTGTACTGGGCACGCAGGTTGATTCAATAAATAAGACTGAAGACAGGGAGCTTTTTGTAAAGGAGCTTAACAAGATCAATGTTAAAACTCCCAAAAGCATTGCTGTTACTAATGTTAAAGCAGGTTTAAAAGCTGCCAAAGAAGTTGGATATCCGGTTATTCTGAGAGCAGGGTTTACTCTAGGTGGACTTGGCTCCGGGTTTGCAAACAATGAAAAAGAAATTAAAAAAGCACTTGACGAGGCATTTTCATATTCACCACAGGTTTTAATTGAAGAAGACCTTAGAGGCTGGAAGGAAATTGAATATGAGGTAGTCCGCGATTCTTCGGATAACTGCATAACAGTCTGCAATATGGAAAACTTTGACCCGCTTGGAGTCCATACGGGTGAAAGCATTGTTATTGCGCCGTCACAAACCCTTTCAAACCATGAATATCATACATTACGCGATATATCGATTAAAACCATCAGGCACTTTAAGATAATGGGTGAATGCAACATTCAGTTCGCCCTTAATCCTAGATCAATAAATGAAGACGGCGGGTTTGATTACCGCGTTATTGAAGTTAATGCCAGGCTTTCCCGTTCATCAGCTCTTGCTTCAAAAGTAACCGGATACCCTCTGGCATATATTGCAGCCAAGCTTGGGCTTGGCTATAAGCTTACAGAGCTGGAAAATTCCATCACCAAAAAAACATATTCATGCTTTGAACCGGCACTGGATTACGTTGCATTAAAAATTCCCCGCTGGGACCTTGCTAAATTCCCCAGGGTTGAAGAAGAAATAGGCAGCAAAATGAAATCAGTTGGTGAAGTGATGGCTATTGGCAGAAGCTTCCCGGAAGTATTGCAGAAAGCAATAAGGATGCTGCAGGTAGGTAAATTCGGACTGGTTTTAAATAAATCCAAAACACAGACAATAAAAGAAGATATTATTACACCTACACCGCGCAGACTTTTTGCAATTTCCCGTGCTTTAAGGGATGGTTACAGCGTTGATGAAGTTAATAATATGTCCAGGATCGATAAATGGTTCCTTTACCAGATAGGATTAATAAGTGATTTCAGAAAATTGAAAATTTCAAAGGAAGACCTGACTTATGATTTTCTTCTTGAAGCAAAAAAGCTGGGATATTCAGATAAACAGATAGGTATACTTGCAGGTGTTGATGAAGATGAGATCAGAAAGATAAGAAAATCACTTGGAGTTCTTCCTGTATTTAAACAGATTGATACACTTGCCGCGGAGTATCCCGCAGAAACAAATTACCTGTATTCAACCTATCACGGGGATACGAACGATATAGAGGAAACTCCCCAAAAGGATGAAAAGAAAATAATGATACTCGGTTCAGGTCCTTACAAGATAGGTTCCTCGGTAGAATTTGACTGGTGCTGTGTTACAACTGCAAAATTCCTGCGCAAGCTGGGTTATAAAGTTGTAATGGTAAATTACAATCCGGAAACGGTAAGTACTGATTACGATATCTGCGATAAGCTTTATTTTGAAGAGCTTAGCCTTGAGCGTGTTCTGGATATTTATGAATTCGAAAAGCCGCTCGGGGTAATAATTTCGATGGGCGGACAGATACCGAATAATCTGGCTATTAAGCTTCATGATAATAATGTATGGATACTTGGAACGTCTCCCCACTCAATTGATAAATGTGAAGACAGGAATAAATTCTCTTCAATTCTTGACAGACTGGAAATAGATCAGCCTGTATGGCAGGAGCTTGCCGACTTAAAACAGGCAAAGAAATTTTCCAATAAAATAGGGTATCCTGTGCTGATCAGGCCTTCATATGTGCTCAGCGGAACAGCAATGAAGGTATGCAATGATGACAGGTCGGTTGAAGAGTATATAAAAGAGCATGCTCAGATCTCAAAAGATTTTCCTGTAGTAATTTCCAAATTTGAAGAAGGCGCTAAAGAAATTGAAATTGACGGCGTTGGGCAAAACGGGGAATTGATAATTTATGCAATATCCGAACATGTTGAAAATGCGGGAGTTCATTCAGGTGATGCAACACTGGCTATACCGCCGCAAAAGCTATATTTTGAAACTGTTCACCAGATAAAAAGGATCACGAAGGCAATTGTAAAAGAGCTTAAGATCACCGGACCATTCAATATCCAGTTTCTTGCAAAGGAAAATAAAGTGAAGGTTATTGAATGCAATCTGCGTGCCAGCCGGTCATTCCCGTTCATTTCAAAAGCAACAAATTATAATTTCATAGAATTTGCGGTTAAATCAATTTTAGGTCACAATATAAAGGGAGATTATAAAACACTTGACCTTGACCATATAGTTGTAAAAGCCCCTCAATTTTCCTTCAGCCGCTTAAGCGGCGCAGACCCTATTCTGGGGGTTGAAATGTCTTCTACCGGTGAAGTTGCCTGCTTCGGTGAATCGATGGAAGAAGCTTTCCTTAAATCCCTGCTTTCAACAGGCTTCAGGCTCCCTAAAAAGAATATCCTGCTGACACTTGGCCCTTTGGAGGATAAAATTGAATTTCTGGACAGCGCAAGAAAGCTGAATGAAATGGGTTATGATATTTTTGCAACTCACAACACACACCAGATACTTAAAGACCATAAAATTAAATCAAAGCTTGTTTACAAGATAAACGAGAAGAAAACACCGAATATCCTTACTATGCTTGAAAAAAAGAAATTTGACCTGGTTATAAACACTCAGTCAATGAAACATGAGCATAAAGCAATGCGGGATGGTTATATTATGAGAAGGAAGGCTATTGATTATAATATTCCCCTTATAAATAACCTGAAAATAGCTGAATTATTCGTAAACTCTATTTATAAATACAAACCGGAGCAGCTTGAAATAAAAAGTATGGATGAGTATTAATAATACTCTCTATCCATTTGTGCAGTTTGTTATTATTTGATCGGTTCAATCATTGCCGCCCTCTCTGTTATTACATCCAAAAATGTATTTAAATATTTTATTGTAAAATTATGAAAAATATTTTATTTCTGATAATTTTTTTAGCTTATACGGGGGAAAATTATTCCCAGGTAAATTTTACAAAAATTACCGCAGGTGATATTGTTAATGATCAATCTTATACTGAAGGTGTTTACTGGCTTGATTACAATAACGACGGCTTGATAGATATGTTTGCAGCCAATATAACAAACCAGAATAACTTGTTATTCAAAAACGACGGAGGCGGTAATTTTACCAAAATAACAGCCGGAATTTTGGTGAATGACGGTGGATTTTCCTATGGAGCATCTGCAGGAGATTTTAATAATGACGGTTTCCTGGATATTTTTGTTGTTAACGGAGGTTCATCTGCCAGCCAGAACAATTTTTTTTATACTAATAACGGAGACGGGACCTTTACCAAAATTACATCCGGTATTTTTGTAAATGAAATAGGTAATTCATGGGGAAGCAGTTCAGTTGATTATGATAACGACGGCAAACTGGATATTTATACTGCAAATTATAACAGGAATAATTTCCTGTATAAAGGAAATGGTGACGGTTCTTTTGCTAAGATAACTGACGGACCGATTGTAAATGACGGAGGCAATTCTTTAACATGTGCCTGGGGTGATTATAATAATGACGGCCTTCCGGATGTTTTTGTTGCAAATGCAAACTTTGCTTCAGGTGAAAATAATTTTTTATACAGGAATAACGGCAATGGAACATTTACAAAAATAACAGCCGGAGCAATTGTTAATGACGGGGG
>LLZO01000375.1 GCA_001567545.1 Candidatus Tepidiaquacellales bacterium OLB5 | reverse complement strand
GCCGGCTGAATTAACATTTGCCGAAATCCTTGAATTATTCGGTAACGTACCATTGCCGCCGTATATGAAAAGAAATCCGGAAGCATCAGACAGGGATACATACCAGACTGTTTATGCAGAAAACGAAGGTTCTGTTGCGGCTCCAACTGCCGGACTGCATTTTACTCCGGCGGTGTTTGATAAGCTTGCAGATAAAAATATTAAAACTGAGTTCATTACTCTTCACGTCGGTGCCGGAACTTTTAAACCTGTTAAATCCGGGACTATAAATGAACATTCAATGCACTCAGAAAGTTTTTACATTGATAGAACTGTGATTGAGCGGATCCTGGAGAGTATGAACAATAATAAAATTATAGCAGTAGGCACTACTTCTATGCGCACAATTGAATCATTATACTGGTTTGGTGTACAGCTTATCCAGGGCAGAAACAGGGGAAATGAAGTATATATCGGACAATGGGAACCGTATGAAAATAATACTGAAGATGTAAATAGAGCTTTAAATGCTGTACTGGGTTATCTTAAAGAAAAAAATCTAGATTACCTTTACGGCAAAACCGGAATTATAATTGTTCCGGGATATGAATTTAAGATTTTTAACGGATTAATAACCAATTTTCACCAGCCTCAAAGTACACTTTTACTGTTAATAGCTGCATTTATAGGTAATGACTGGAAAAGGGTCTATGAATATGCTTTAAATAATGATTTCCGATTCTTAAGTTACGGTGACAGTTCGGTACTTTTAAAGTAATTAATTCTTATCAGCCTTATTAATTATTTAAACTCATCTGAATATGACTGATCAAACACTTCAAAACTTACGCGCATTTGCAAAATTATACGGATATATAAGATTTTTCCATCCAAGTGATGAAGCTTCATCCATTGACTGGGATAAATTTGCTGTATATGGATTTGAGTATATTGAAAATGCAGCAAATGATATTGAGCTTAAACAAAGGCTGCTGGACCTGTTTTTGCCTATAGCTCCATCAATCGAT
>LLZO01000374.1 GCA_001567545.1 Candidatus Tepidiaquacellales bacterium OLB5 | reverse complement strand
CATTAACACTCCTTTAACTTAAAATAGTTATATTTGTAAATCACAATAAATAAAATTTACTGCATCACATAACTATGAAGAAATTCTCAGCTTTATTGTTGTTTTTACTTATATTTACATCCTTTGCTCAGATAAAAGAAGTTACTATCCTGCATTGGAATGACTTTCACGCGCGCAACCAGCCGTATAAAGTTTCAAAGAAAGATTCCGTAACCGGTGAACAGGTTTATTACTGGGTTGGGGGAGTAGGCAGTATGAGCGGTTACTTAAAAAAATACCGTACACCCAATTCACTTGTGCTGAATGCCGGCGATGATTTCCAGGGAACACCCATTTCAAACTTCACACGCGGCAGGTCACAGATAGAAATTCTTAATACATATCATATTGATGCATTTGTATTAGGCAATCATGAATTTGATTACAGCCAGTATTCGCTTGACTCAGCCCTTGGACACGCATATTTTGATTTCCTGAGCTGCAACGTATTTATGAAATCAAAGAATAAGCTGATGGGTCAGCCATATGTAATTAAAGAAGTGAACGGAGTTAAATTTGCCGTCATTGGTTTAACTCTGCCTGATCTTTTTGAAACCTCTCTGCCTGCAAATGTTACAGATCTTGTTATGCTGAATGTTGATTCTGTTCTTACAGCAAACATTGCAGAAGTAAAATCAAAAGGGGCTGATGTTGTTGTCCTGCTTTCGCACAGCGGACTGGATGAAGATAAGCTGATAGCTGAAAAATTCTATTCTGATTTAGACATAATTGTCGGGGGACATTCCCATTCAACTTTATTTAAACCTGTCCGTAAGAATGGAGTGATAATAGTGCAGGCCGGCTCATACGGCAGGAACCTTGGAAAGCTTGACCTTAAAATTGACACCGAAAAAGATACAGTTATAGAATCATACGGCACGTTAATTGAAACAGTTCTTGATTCTGCTATTTATGATACCGAAGCTGCTGCATATGTCGATAAAATGATAGAGCAGTACCTGCCTGAGCTGAATGTTAAGATTGGAACACTGCAAACCGACTGGCGCGCATCCTATGGAGATGAATCCAATTTGGGACAGTTCGAAGCCGATGCATTCAGAACTAAAACCGGTGCTGATATAGGGCTGGTTAACGGCGGCGGTTTAAGAAAAAGCCTGCTGAAAGGCGATATACTTGTAGGCGATATATGGGAAATAAATCCGTTCGGCAATGAAGTACAGACTATAACAGTTTCCGGCAAAACCCTTAAACAGATGCTGAAGAACAATATTAAGATAAGGCTTGAAAAGATAGCCAAAGGTGAAGGCGCTGAGCTGCTGCATAATTCAGGCTTAACTTACAGCTATGATTCAAAAAAAGCAAATGAAGGAAATGATGATTTCCTTGTAAGTGTTAATATCAACAGGGCGGAAGTTAACGATAATGAAATGTACACAATTGCAACCAATAATTACGTTTTAAGCCAGTTCAAAAAATTCTTCGGAGAAATTTCGGAATCAATTGAACCCAAAAATACAGGATGGATTGACCGCGACCTGATAATCGAAGCTGTTAAAGAAATGAAAGTTATAAACAGCGTGCTGGAAAAACGGGTAACAGATGTATCAAAGCAGTAAAACTGTTTAATAATTTTATATAAACAAAACCCGGTATTTTTTCTGAAGATATTTCTTATATTGATTTTTCAATAATCATTAAATAAAAACCCCGCATTGCTGCGGGGTCAGTGAAACATACGTGAAATGCGGATTTACCTTTACTTAACCAGCACTATTTTTTTAATATCTGTAAATGTACCTGCTTCAAGCTTCATAAAGTATGTTCCGGAAGCCAGGTTAGAACCGTCAAAAAGTACTTCGTATGTACCCGGCTGTGCAGTTTCATTTACGAGTGTTTTAACTTCTCTGCCAAGAATATCGTAAATTAACAGTTTAACATTTGATGTTTTTGCAATATCAAATTTAATCTGTGTTGAGGGATTAAACGGATTCGGATAGTTTTGATACAGATAAAATCTGTTAGGCACATTATTACTTACCGGTTCGATTCCCGTCAGAGAGTTATTAAGCCTTAATCCCCATCCTCTTAAAACACCTTCATCACCTCCGGCATCATCGGTAATTTCCAGGATCCAGTTACCATTTGTAGAGGAACCGCCGAAATTACCCATCGTAACTTCAGGACCGGCTAAATTGGAAAATGGCGGAAGGAAATTAGCTGTAGTAATTAATGTTGCTCCGTCATTGAATATTGTTAAATAACCGTTATCACTTGAACCGCCGTTATCACTTGTTATATCCCTGGTTGTACCGTTTGGTGCCCTTAGTACTATATCAAGATCTGCGCAATATGTATGAGAAATCGAAAGGAAAAGCTCTACATCATTAACTGTTCCGCTTCCTGTTATATTTATTGTATCTCTTATAGTTGTGCTGGAAGGGATATTTTTAAACGGAGATCTCATTGCATAACCCTGAATAAACGGGTTAGGGCTTATATCTCTGTTTAAAACAGTTGGATGTGCATCAAAACTGCCGGATATAGAACCCGATGAAGTTTCATTAGAATAAGCGCTGAATCTTCCGTTGTTTGTTCCGCCTGTGCTGAATGAACCGTCGATTCCAGTGCCGGAACCCCAGTTAATCAGGTTTCCGTCGAAATTCCATGCAGCTACCAGGTTGGGCATATTCCCAGCTCTGGCAGAATTATGCATGTAAGCATGAATCTGGTCAACTGTAAGCATTGAACTCCATATCCTGACTTCGTCAATATAACCTTTGAACATTCCTGATGTTGAATAATATTTACCTATTGTCAACGGATCTGAATTTGTAGGCATAGCAAGATTAAACGTAGATGTATAATCCTGTACTCCGTTCACATATAACCTTACAGTGAAGTTCGGTCCGCCTGTCCATGTTGCTGCAACATGATACCACCTTCCGGTAACAAATGTAGTTGGTCCGTTGCTAATATAGTTATGTGCTCCGATATTTAATCCTATTTTGTTGCCGGCTGTTATATAAAATGCAAAGTTATGGTTTGCAAAAGATGTCCCTTTAGATACTATGCAGTTTAGTGTGCTGGCTGTAGTTAAATAGATCCATGCGTCTATAGAGCCGTTTGATGTTTGGTTAAAGCTTGAACTTGTTGGAACTGTTATAAAATCTGAGGTTCCTCCGTTTAGCTTTAATGCAAAGTTATATGGAATTGGCTGGCTGCCAAGCTGATTAACTGGTGAGCATCCAACGTATGTGCCGTCATGTCCGCCAAAATCATCATAAGCTGAACCTGCATTTCCAAAAGTCCAGCATGCATCCAGATCATCATACGATGCACTAGATCTTAGTGCATTGGATAGGTTTGCATTTCTGTTCTCACCCAGACCTACAAACCTGTTCTCAGTAATTTCGACAAGTGTTCTCTGGTCATTCCAGAACCTGACTTCATCCAGTGTTCCGTGCAGGTAACTGGTAAATTCTGTTCCACCTCCAATTCTTAATGGATCTGTATTAAGACCAAATGTTGCTGCGCTTGGTCCTATTGTTGAACCAAGAACACCGTTTTTGTAAAACCTGACTGTAAAGTTGCTTGGACCGCCGCTCCATACTACAGCAATATGAGTCCATACTTCGTCATCTAAAGCAACCGTTGATGTAAAAAATGTATTACCTATCCTGAAACTAAGAATTCCTGTCGAAGAATTCGAAATCAGGTAAAAGGATCTTCCTGAACCTGTTCCTTTGCTAATAAGCATATTTGCAGAAGTTATATCAGCGTTTACCCACATTTCAATTGTACCGTCAACATCTTCATTGAAATCGGTGCTGTGAGGTACATTTACATATTCATTCTGGCTTGCTATGCCTGTTAATGCAGCATTATCCCTGAACTCGCCGTATGCATCAGTCTGGATTTCAGAATTCTGACGTGAGTTGTTATTTTCAGAACCCTGTTCAGTATAATTAGTGATTGTTTCATAAACAGGAGGCGGCTGAATGTAGTTATGCGGTGGTTCTCCTGTTGGTGTATCCTGGGCAAGTACGAAATTTATTTTGCTCAGTAAAACGAAGATGAATAAAATTGTGAAAATTACAGTTTTTTTCATGTTTGTACTCCTTTTAGTTATTAAATGGTTTACCCCCAATTAATTAAAATCTAAGTCCGGATATAAAACTAATATAAAACTGAATTTTTAAACCCCGATGTGAAGTACAAAGATAAGAGAAAATGTAGGAAATCACAACTATAATTGTAGGAAAAATCCTACAATTTGTTTTTAAATATTATTCTAAAAACAACTATAATTAATTAAATATTAATAACTTATATAACTTAAATATTTTTTTGTTTTGATTAATAAAATATAATGATATAGCAGAGACTTTTTAGTAATAATTTGAATAAGAAAATTTTTCTGCAGGTACATACCTTTTTTAAACGATCAAGAAGTTTCTGTTCAAAGTATTATATAATCCATTTTGTCCAAAAAAAACTGCCGGTTTTTAAAACCGGCAGATTAACTTTAATTTTTTTGTCTTCTATTTTTTATTTTACAAGTACCATCTTTTTTGTATCAATCCTCAAACCATCTGACTCCAGCACATAAAAATATACACCGGATGCCATATTAAGAGCTTTCATATTCACACGGTAAATGCCTGCCTGCTGATTTTCATTCACCAGCACCTGCACTTCTTTTCCGGTAATATCAAATACTTTCAGCATTATGCTGCTTTGTTTTGCAACTTTATATTCAATACTTGTATTCGGATTGAACGGGTTCGGGTAATTCTGCTTAAGCTCAAAAGCTTCCGGTACCTCGGCAGATATCTGCTCAAGTCCAATGACAGCAGTACCTCCGGATACCTTATACCTTTTATACCACTCCTGTACATACAGATTTGCAACCCTTGCGCTGTAAACAAACACCGCATTTTCATCATTGCTGTTGTTAGCAGCATTGCTGTAATTGTATGAACCGGTTTCTACAACGGGATTGCTTGATGTATGCAGCGGATCGATTATCAAATATTTATGATGAAGGTCATATGGTTCAGCCAGATCCCTTACTACATCAGCTGCGGGATTCCAGGCAAACGGACCGTAACCTGACATTTCCCTGAATACTCCGCCTGTTGTATCTCTGTCGAAAACTCCTTTTACAAATCTTCCTGCCGAAGGATTATACCGCGCTTTCATCCTGTTTGCAATATTATAATCTGTAAATACAAGTATGCTGAAGTAACAGTCATAATCATACTGTGTATTTATCAGGCTTTGAAGCTGGTTTGATGTATTATCACCCGGTGTAAAATAAATTTCTACAGGTGTTCCGCTTACATTCAGCTTTTTTGGTGTGTTATCACTTTTAGCCGAACCGAACTTGGAGCGTGATACAATTGGCAGGTCAGCTGCAGAGCCCCACATTTCCTCGAATTCTCTAGTATATACTGCTGCCATAGTCCTGTCCTGGAATTCGATTACATTATTTGCATCAGAATAAAGCTGCTGGTTTGTTAAGTTGGTTGAACCTGTCCATACCCAGCAGTTAGTATGAGAAGAATTATACCTGTAATCGAATACAAAAAATTTATTGTGCATTAACCCGCTTGAATTAGGGCGTTTTATCATCGGTATACCTGCAGCAACTAATTCATCGACCAGTGCCTGGTTAGTCCGGGAATCATACACAAACCTTATTTTTACACCGCGCACTTTGGCGTTTATCAATGCATCCCTTACCTGTGTAAGATCATTCAGGCTGTAAAGAGCCATATCAATCGAATACTGCGCATTGTTTATCCTCTGAAGCAGCTTAGTCTGGAAATTTACATTTCCCTGCGCAATTTCACCTGAATTGAGCGTTGTATCAACTGAACGGTTAAAGTAAACGTTGATTGTTCCGGCTGAATTTGACTGTGTGCAGAAATACTGCATCGGGCTTGTTGTTGTGCCGTTGCCATCGGTTGAGCTTACATTGTAATAATAAATTCTTCCTGCCTGTAAACCTGAAAGTATTACAGAATGGTTAGTTACATTCGCAGCATTGCTTGTTGAATCAGTATAGGCAATTACCTGGTAATTGCTGTCAGCAAGCTGCCAGCGGACTTTGGAATTTGATGAAGTCGACGACTGCCAGTTTATTGTGACACTTGTTGGCTGAATATTGGTATAAGTAATTGAGCTTAATAACGGACCGCTTCCGCCCTGGACAATAAAATCACTCAATGAGCGGGGAAGTATCTGGTATCCGCTGTTATGGGGCGGTGATGAATCAAACTGGCTTGCTAGAGCAATTACATCAAACGGAAATGGCGGAACCGGCGAATTTGCAATATTTGTTGAACTGAATATCCTTATTTCCACCGAATCATTTCCAACAAGTATCCTGTAATTAGTACCTGAACCGCTTGTGTTCCATACTGTTGCATTAGCTCCGCTTGTTGTGTGAACAGCAG
The DNA here is from genome assembly GCA_001567545.1 of Candidatus Tepidiaquacellales bacterium OLB5. Lineage (GTDB taxonomy): Bacteria > Bacteroidota > Ignavibacteria > Tepidaquicellales > OLB5 > OLB5. Next base: position 2,728 of record LLZO01000374.1, on the reverse strand, counting down.
TAACGCCGTTTATCCTTATTAACTGTCCTTCATAAAGCTCGCCGTTCAGTCTAACATCTCCGCAGGTTACAACTCTTGCTGTATAAGGAATGTTTGTTGCAAGCACCTGTGAATTGCTGACAGGTGTCAGCTCAGTTAATCCGCTGAACTGTGTTACTACCCCGGTAACCTGAACACTGTCGCCGTTATTGGTATTTGTCCAGAATGTATTATCATACCCAACCATACCTCCTGTCGGGTCCTGGAAATACACCAGGGGAGAGCCAAGCTCCTGGGACATTGTTACAACTCCGCGGACGGTTACTGTCTGCCCTAAAAGCAGGGGAACGCCGTTTGCATCCTGGCGGCGAACAGAATCAATAGGAATATATTGCGCATAAACACTTATGCACATAAATAAAAACAAAATTACTTTTTTCATTGTGAAGCATATTTATGATTTATTAATTAGTATCAGTAGAAAGAATGAACCTTAATATACGGTTATTGCCTGTATCGCATATATAAAGGGTTTTGTTGAAGAAGGCAACTCCAAGCGGATTGGAGAACTGCGAAGGTGATGAGCCTCTTCCGCCGAATGATTCTGATTTTAATCTGCCGAGTGAGTTGAACTTATAAAGCGAGTCTTTGTATGAATCTATAACATATATGTTGTTGAACTGGTCAAGTGTTATATCGGCAGGTTCTGTCATTAAACCGTTTCTCAGCAGGTCAACTCCTGTTGATGGCTCAAATTTAGCAGTATATATTTCATCTATATCATCATATAAACACCATTGAACTTTAAATGCAGCATTGGATGATTTCTGAATATAGATAAGATCTGTATTGTTATATGTGAAAGTAGTAATCCCTGAAATTCCCTGAAGCGAAAGCAGACCCTGCCCTTCGACTTCAAATCCCGATAAGCGCTGCGGAACAGGATTTGTATTATCAAACCTGTTTATTCTGAAAATTGCATTGTCAGGATCAATCGGACTTGAATTATTCTGACCGGACCTTGTTACCAAATAATAATTATCCTGGAATGCAGCTATGCCGGTAAAATTACCGTGGTCACCGGGAACGGGTGTAGGCTGGTTAGATCGGAATGCAATAGTCGGGACTACTCCGGCTAGAATGCCGCCGTTTTGCTGAAGCTTGAAGCGGTAAACTACGTCTACTGTATCAAGCAGGTTAGGGGGGATAGTATCGATTACCGATGCAATTACCATCAGGTCAAAATTCCTGTCCTGTGTTATCTTTTTGGGCCTTAAAATAAAATTGCTGTAGCTTACTACACCGCCGGCAAGATTTAACTGAACAATCCTGTCATTATTCTTATCTGCAATATAAAGCTGCTGATCATATCCAAAATGTATATCAACCGGCTCATTGAATCCTGTAATTACAGGTGTAACGGGAATATATGTAGTATCACCAATAGTCCCCGGGTCAACATTTATCGGGTATTCGCTCAGATCAACAAGCTCGTCATCAGCGCAAGCAAAATAAATAAATGTTAAAGAAAGTAATAAACTTAACTTTAATAGATTTTTGATATTTATGATTTTGTAATTCAATTTACTTTTTATTTTTCTGTCAGGTCTAAGGACCTGACAGGAACAATTTTTTTACTTTTGCTTTTTTACTTTTGCCTTCTGTTATTTCTTCCCCTTCAGCAGCACATTCAGGCTAAGCCTGTGAGTTAATCCCAGGTCCTTGAAATTTGCAACTGAATAATCCAGCGAAGCCGTTGTTATTGATATAGGCGCTTTAAAGCCAACACCGGCCGAATAATTTTCTGATTCAACATTAAACTTATATCCTGCCCTAAGGAAAAGAAAATCTTTATACGAATACTCAGCCCCGACATTCAGGTTTTCTGCATTATCATTGGGATGATTAAGCTGAATTGATGTTGTGAGCTTGTTTGTTTTATTATCGATTGGGTCATATGCAAACCCTATCCTGAACATAGTAGGGGGAGGGAACTGCTGGAAATCTGATATTGTCTCGCCGGTTGAGCTTGTTATGCTGCCGCTTGGTTTTACCTGGGGACCGAAGTTGCTGATTGTCACAGCAAACCGGGTGTTCGAAAGCCCTGTCCAGTAATATGTACCCAGGTCGAACATATATCCCCTCATTTTCAGTTCAGCAAGCGTTTCTTCTACATACCTGAATGTAATTCCGAATGAGAACTGCTCGGTCAGCCTTCTGGCAAATGTTAAACCAACTCCAAGATCGCCGTATTTAAAGTATTCACCGGTTCCATTCGGCTGGAATTCAGTTGTCTTCTGCATTGCGGGAGTATTTAGAGATATCACGCTTAACCCAAGGGCATTGTTTCCGCCAAAGCGGTATACACCCCCGAAAAATTCATGGTTCAGGTCAACAAGCCACTCTGTATGGCTGAAATGAACGCCGTTTTCCTTAAACTGCATCAAGCCTGCCGGATTCCAGTAAAGCGCAGTAATATCATTTGATACTGCCACGAAAGTTTCTCCCATTCCCGTAGCCCTTGCGCCTGCCCCTATTTTAAGGAACTGCAGCGATGATGTCCCTGCCCGCTGATTTCCAAGCTGCGGTATAAGCTGGCTGAACGAGCACGCTCCCGTTAAAATGAATACCAGTAATATTTGTAATAATTTTTTCAAACTTATTTTTCTTTCCAACTATTTCTGCCGAAACTATAGTGGAGGCAGTGGAATCTCAATTTTTAATCAGGCTTGCCGAAGGCACTCCTTCG
>LLZO01000373.1 GCA_001567545.1 Candidatus Tepidiaquacellales bacterium OLB5 | reverse complement strand
CATTTTCTTCGATTGCACAGGATAAGATAGGACAGTCTCAGCATATATACGAAATACTGCATACACTCGGCGAAGCTGATGCAGATACTATAGCTTTTACGCGGAATTCCGCAGATTTTAAATGCTGCCAATTGGTAGAGTATCCGATAGGCGAATATGATTTCAGCTTAATGCGTAATTTCCTTTTCAATCATGCAGAACAGATAAGATTTGAAATGCTGGCAGGTTCATCGCTTGAACAGCTTGCTTTGCCTGCAAAAAAATACAGGGGCGAAATAAAATACCATATAATGCACAGCAATACATGGATAAAACAGCTTGGCAATGCTAACGAAGAAAGCCATGCAAGAATGCAGAGCGCATTGAATGAAACATTTGATCTGGCGCTTGGAATATTTGAAGAAAGCGAATTTGCCGGTTTACTTAATGAGCTGAATATTTTTGCAGGAGAAAAAGTGCTGCAGGCTAAATGGCTTGATACTATAACACCATTGCTGGAATCAGCTTCGCTCAAATTACCTGATAAATCAAATTGGCAGCCGGCATATGGCGGCAGAAAAGGATATCATACTGAATTCCTGCAGCCGCTGCTGGATGAAATGGGCGAGGTCTTCAGGCTTGACCCGAAAGCGGAATGGTAGTTTTAAGGCAAAAGTGAAAAGGCAAAAAGCAAAAAAAATTTTAAATGAGGTTTAGCACACTGGTAATAATTACAAAAGAGGATATAATCGAAGCTCTTCATGATGTTAAGGACCCTGAAATTCCGACCATCAGTGTTGTTGACCTTGGTATAATAAGGAAAGTTGAAATTGATGAAGACAATCAGGTTAAAGTGACTATGACGCCGACTTTTTCAGGCTGCCCGGCATTAAAGATCATGGAAAATATGGTCCGCGAAAAAAATTGAGCAGCTCGGCATAAATAATGCAGAAGTAGTTACAACTTTTGACGAACCATGGAATACAGATATGATAACACCCGGGGGACTTGAAGGATTAAAAAAGCATGGTCTTGCGCCGCCTGAAAGGCACAGCGGATTGGTACAGATTGATTTCCTGGCAAAAGTCAAATGTCCTTTATGCGGAAGCAGAAATACAGTTATGAAAAGTCCCTTTGGACCCACACTTTGCCGCTCAATACACTACTGCAATGACTGTTTAAATGCATTTGAACAGTTTAAGCCGGTGGAATAATTTTTTATTAAATTACCCAATTTATTAAAATACCTAAAGGAATAAAAAAGCCGGTTATTAACCGGTTTTTTTTTAGAGAAAAATCAGAACAGAATGTGATATAAATCATATCTTCAATAGAAATAAATAAATAAATTTGTTCTGACTATGAAATTAAATTGCCTTAATTATGTTTATAAAAATACTTCAAAAAATCAGCCTTTCGTTTACAAAATATTTAATTTACCTGTTTGTATTAAGCATTTCAGCAGTCCTGGTTATTACAGGATGCAGTGATGGTACCGTTTCCTCAAATTACAATATTGACCTGCCGAGATTCAACTGGAGGACTGTTAACCTTAACTATAACAATTTCAGTCAACTATGGGCTAATGATACAGGCAATATTTATTTATTAGACCATTCAACTCCTAACCTTTATAAATTATCCGGTGGTAACATTACGAATTATTACATAGGTGATAATTATTTACATAAACTATCAGGAATTGGGAATCAGCCTGTAATTTTCGCATTATCTGATTTAAACGAGCTGAAATTCATTTTCTGGAATGGTTCGCCGTTAGAAATCCCTACAGGACTTTATATAAATGATACAGTAGGTAATATTTTCAGAGGATGCGTTACAGAAAACCTGGGGGCATGGATTTGCTCGCAAAGCGGAATTGTATCTTATAATAACGGCAGTATTAAATATTACTTTCTGGATGAACCTTTTTTTATTCCTGATAAAATTTTTAAAACCAATCAAAACACCATCAGAATAACGGGTGAAAGTATAAACAGGCAATTAATGTTTGAATTACAGGATACAACATTTGTTAAGATATTTGATTATACAGGTAATTACCGGCTGCAGGTTTTAAATACTGAAGCATATGGAATTTATATGGATGAAAATATGACTGGTCCATGTTTTTATACAATTTCCGTTAATAATTTCATAGAGAACTTCTGTATAAACACAAATATCCCGATTTCTTTTGGTAGTTTTATTTCAGGTGCATCATTTTCAGATATATTGATACCTGTATATTCACCAGCATTATTTAACGAATTAAGTTCCTTCGGTATCCTTCATTGGAATGGAAATAAATTCAGCAGAGAATTTGAATTTGATATTAAGCAACCCGGAATTGGAAATGGTATATTCAATACTTATGCAATAGATGAAAATAATTTCCTTATTCTCGAAGGTGAATACCCAGTGATAAAACTATACATAGGGTCAAGAAAACAATAAAAAAAGCCGGTTATTAACCGGCTTTTTTAAAATATAAATTTCATTTTATTTTGATGCAGGTATCTGCGATTTTATATATTCAGCAGGCACAAGATAAAGCTTTCCCACCTCGCCTTCATAGGCTTTGGTTATCATACCCAAAAAATCACCGCTTTCTGTAAATACCGCACCTCCATCAAGCGATATCGGTTTTTTGGGTTTTATTTCCACCACACTGCAGTTCTTTGTCCATTTTTTGGTTGCTGTCATTGTTCCATCCATAGAATATACAACTGAAGATAAAGTATTGGGATAATAAAACAGCTTTACCTTATCCCCGTATTTTACAGCAGCTAAAGC
>LLZO01000372.1 GCA_001567545.1 Candidatus Tepidiaquacellales bacterium OLB5 | reverse complement strand
CCGAATTCTGATCAAGTCCTCGTTCAAATTATAATTACTCAGTCGATCTAAGTAGTATTTAATAAGATTATATCCCGATAACCCCTTTTTAACATGTTTTTTGCTTAAACCTTGTTCGATGCCTATAAAAATATATTGGCCCGTTGGATTTCCATATCCTAGCCATTTGGTGTTAATACATGATTCTATTAATTCATTATATGCTTTATTCTTCATTTTATTACAAATAAAATACAATATCCAATTAATAAAAATATTATTGGAAATCGATATTTTCAATCCCATTATTATTAAACCCAAATGCCATTTGCTTCTCATCAGTCTTTTTATAAAACCCCCGATAAGTAAGATTTATCAGATTTCTAATATATTCCCGTAAATCACACTCCGGGTCAAGCTTGTATTTTATTTCGAGCTGCTTAATTAAATTAACCAGGTAAGCCCCGGTAATTTTGTTTTTCTGCAAACTTGCCAAAATGGACTCATCTATTACCTCATTGACCTGGGGAGTAGTGCAATATGATTTAATTAGCTCGAGATAATTATTTTTATTGATCTTATTGTAATCTAATATCATATCAAACCTTCCCGGTCTGGAAGCAGCTTTATCAATCAAATCCTTATCGTTAGTGGTTGCAAGCATAAATACGTTGTTCTTCTCAAAGCCATCAAGCTCCTGCAGTAAAGCCCCCAAAGAATTCGGTGAAAAAGTATTTTCTCTTGTGCCTATTAGCAGATCAATATCATCAATGCATATAATAGCCGGCTGAAACATTGAAGCAAAATCAAATAATGACCTGAAATCAACATTTCCTTCAGCAAGAATTATTGTTGCTTTTCCATAACACATTTTCATCAGAGCTCTAACTGATTTGGTTTTGCCCGTTCCTGGTTCTCCGCATAACATATACCTTAAACCGGTATTTATTTCAGAGTATTTATCAACGCATGAATGAAATCTATAAAGTTCAGATTTAATATTCTCGGGAATATATAAACATTCCAGATCCTCGTTTACAAAGTTTTCAATACTTACCGGTTCAATGTCTACCCTGTCCATTTCATCAGAAACAACTGATAAGATCTTGTTCTTATAGTATGAATTTCTTATGGCTTCTTTTATAAGATAATCAGTTAGTTCAATTGTTCTGTAAGAATCCGGTTCAGACCCCAATGCAGCAACAAAGTATTTCAATAAACTGTAAGGACCGTCTTCAACAGCCATTACAAGAACAGTCACTTTATATTCAGAATCCTTGTATTTTAAATTTACAAAAACGGTATGATTTTCAACAATTGCCAAACCGTTTTCATCAGTACCAATAATATCAGGAGCAACTATAATTGGATTTGAATTTGAAGCTAGAGCATTAAAATTTACGACTTTAATCAAAGGGTCACTAATAATTCCAGTAAACAATCCGTAAAGATAAGTCTTTATTAATTCGTATTTATAAAGATTTATTTTCTGTTGATGCTGAGGGAAAATAAAATTCTGTGCAGGATGCTCCACTTTTTTTATATAACTTATATCAACGTACATACCCCGATCAAGCCCCTCCCTGATTTTATCTTCCACATAATTTCTCTTTGTTTTCTTTTTTAATCTATTACCCATTTTTTATTATTTAT
>LLZO01000371.1 GCA_001567545.1 Candidatus Tepidiaquacellales bacterium OLB5 | reverse complement strand
AAAATCCAGGTCGTTATGATGGATCTTGACGGTGTACTGACCGATGGCACCGTATATTACACAGGCAGCAATGAAATAATAAAAGCATTCAACGCCCACGATGGCTTTGGCATTAACCGCGGAAGACAGCACGGCTTGAAGTATGCAATAATATCTGGAATGTCTGCCCCGGCAAATGCATACCGCGCCCAAAGGCTTAACATAGAAGAAGTTTATGAAAACTGCGGCGATAAAACTTTAGCCGCTGACGAGATAATTAAAAAATACGGATTATCTGATGAAAATTTCTGCTTTATGGGCGACGATGTTTTTGATATTCCATTGTTAAACCGCGCAGGCTTTTCAGCCTGCCCGCCGGAGGCAGTCGAAGATGTACGCAATGAAGTCCACTATATCACTAAAGTCTCAGCAGGTCGCGGCTGCGTGAGGGAAGTGATTGATATTATACTCAGGAAACAGGGTAAGATTTAGCACAATTACAAATTACATATTTCAAAATTAAACCTATCAATATTTTGAAAATAAGAACAAAAATACTTTTATTTCTAATTATTGTATTTTCGTTACAAGCAACAGATGTTACATCACAGGTTACACAGGAGTGGGTACAGAGATATCATGGTCCGATGAACGGTTCTGATGCCGGAAATTCAATAACGGTTGATAAAGCGGGTAATGTTTATTTAACAGGCAGCACAACAAATGTTTTAGGAACCGATATTATAACAATTAAATATAATTCATCAGGTTTAATGTTATGGCTGAATATATACAACGGTCCCGGTAATAATGTTGATCGAGGTGCTGCAATAAAAGTTGATAATGCCGGTAACGCATATGTTACCGGTGTTAGCAGGGGAAGCTCAACAAGATTTGATTATGTAACTATTAAATATGACTCTTCCGGTGTTTTGAAATGGGTTCAAAGATTTGATGGACCAACAAGTATGGATGATTTCCCGTCAGATTTGGCAATTGATAATTCCGGAAATGTTTATGTTACCGGATGGTGTTCAGCGGGTACGTCTTTTGATGATTATGCAACTGTTAAATATAATTCAGAGGGTGTTTTACAATGGATTCAAAGATATAATGGAAACGGAAATAATGAAGATATAGCCCGCTCTATAGGTGTAGATGTTTCGGGAAATTTATATGTTTCCGGAAGCAGCGCCGGTACAAATACGGGTTATGATTATGCTACCATTAAATATAATTCTGCAGGTGATTCTTTATGGGTCAGAAGATATAATGGTCCGTTAAATGGCGAAGATAATGTAAGCTCTTTGGCAACAGATAACAGCGGTAATGTTTACATTACCGGCAGAAGCGCAGGAAGTAACGGAATAGACACGACATTTGATATTGCAACAATTAAGTATAATACTGCAGGCGAATTCCAATGGGTTCAAAGATATAACGGACCGGCAAACGGGCACGAAGAAGCTTCCGGAATTGCTGTAGATAATTTGGGATATGTTCTTGTTACCGGTTCCGGCAAAGGGCTTGTAGCTGAATCAGATTATATTACAATAAAATACAGCAGTTCTGCGGGCACTCAACAATGGGTGCAAAGATATTACGGAATTGGTTATGGCGGAGTTAATGGCGCAAAGAGTATAACTACAGACAGATACGGTAATATTTATGTTACCGGGGAAAGTTCAGGTGAAAGTCCGGTAAATCAGTACGATTATGCAACAATTAAATATAATCCTGCAGGCGTGACCCAGTGGATCAAAAGGTATAACGGACCGGCAAATGGGATTGACTGGGCTCATTCGTTAGTAGTTGATTCAGCAGGGAATGTTTATGTAACAGGAGAAAGTATGGGAATGGATTCCGGAATGGATATAGCAACGGTAAAATATTCGCAAACAATCGGCATACAAATAATCAGTACAGAAATTCCGGTTCAATACATACTAACCCAAAACTACCCAAACCCGT
>LLZO01000370.1 GCA_001567545.1 Candidatus Tepidiaquacellales bacterium OLB5 | reverse complement strand
AAGGTTATTTAATAAGTGTCATTTTTTGATAAGGTTAATTTCGCCGCTATAAAGCCTGTAAAAATAAATACCGCTTGAAAACTTTGCTGAATTCCAGCTTACTTCATAAGTACCCGGTGTTAACTGCTGGTTTACCAGTGCTTCTACTTCCCTGCCCAGCATATCGTATACTGCAAGTTTAACACCGGCAAGCTTAGGTATAGAAAACTTTATGTTGGTACTAGGGTTAAATGGATTGGGGTAATTCTGTTCAAGATTATATTTTCCGGGAATTTCATTTGAAATTGGTTCTATACCGATAAATCCCCCATTTGTAGTTTTAAGTATCAGCGAGTTTCCGCCGCAAGCAATACCTGCATATGGATCAAAAAAATGCAAGTCTCTTATTGTAACATTCCACCCTCCCGTCCATGAAAGTGTCCATGTATTACCTGAGTCTGTTGTTTTGATAATACTCCCGCCTTCACCTGAAATAAATCCTGTATATTGATTTATAAAAAAAGATCGACCAAAAATGATTCTGGAGTCCTGGATTAATTTCAAACCAGTCGATCCCGGAGTTCGTTGTTCTTAAAATCCTGCTTATAAATGAAGTAGTATCTAAAATTACATACCCGTTATTCACATCAGTGAAAAATATTTTATGCGCATAAACATAACCGGGAAGAATTGTTGCCTGCCAGTTAATTCCCCCGTTGTTGGTTTTATATATATAACCTAAATCATAAGCAGCAAATCCGGTCAGTTCATTCAGAAAATAACTGCTGCCAAATTCACCAAACTGCGGAAGAATACGGATCCAATTTTCACCATTATTACTGCTTTTAAATATTCCGGTTGCAGTTGTTGCATAAAATACTGCACCAAAGGAAATTATTGATCTGATATGTCCTGTAATTTCATCAGATGGTATGTAATACCAGTTTTCACCTGCATTAGTTGTTTTAACAATTTTAGACTGGCTTAAAAGAAAACCACCAAAGGCAATAATTGTATTTGAATTGTAAAAGTAAGAACCCCGTATTTCAAAATTTGTATCAACAAACACTACATTCCAGTTGTTACCGGAATTCGTAGTTTTGAAAATAACACCTTTGC
>LLZO01000369.1 GCA_001567545.1 Candidatus Tepidiaquacellales bacterium OLB5 | reverse complement strand
TCCCCCCTTCAAACGAAGGGGGGAAGTGGTTTATCTTTTTCTGGATTTTTTCATAAAGTACCCGGCTTCACGCATATCACCGGTTGCGAGAAAGAAATTCCACACAGCCCCGATCCAGCCGGCAATAGCGGGTAAAAAAGCGATGCCGTTAATATTGCCTTCATCTGTTTTATCGAGAGTAGCAATTAAAAACCCTGAAGTAACGGAACCCATAAATCCAAACAGCCAGGCGCGGTTAAAGCCGCCAGCGGCATCCTGCAAAAGCCTGCCGGCCATATCAATATTATACTCTGCAGCTTCGAATCGTTTTGTCAGAGCTGTATCGGTTTGAGAATAGATTGAAGATGCAAAGAGTAAAGCTAAAATTACTATTAAAGATTTCATTTTTGCCTCCGTTAAGTTAGTTAGATAAACAAATATAATAAAAACAGAAATATTATACTCCGTTATTATTGCCCAAGACAACCCCCCTGCCGCACCACAGGTGCGGTATCCCCCTTTGACAAGGGGGATATTCAGGTTTGGGTTGTAAAAACAATCTAACATCCCACAATTTGACCCTTTTATATTTGATTCATAGAAATACATAATATAGAGTAATTCCGCCGGAGGCGGGGTGAAAAATAAAAAGGCAAAATGTAAAAATGACAAAATGAACGAACTTAAAAATATAGATGTTCATCTGATCTCACTGGTTGACAAGGGCGCAAATAAGCGCAAGGTTATCTGTAAATCAGAAGGCGCAGCAGAAGATGATAAATATACACTGCGGAAAAATGATGTAAGGATAGCAAAGGTTGACGATGAAAAGCATCTTGTTTACGGCGTAGTTTATGCGCCGGATGATGCAGATGCGCATGATGATTTTGCAACAGCCGAAGAGATAGAAAAAGCCGCTCACAATTTCCTGGCAAAAAGCAACACGCAAAAAGCAGTTGATACACAGCATAACCTGGTGCCGGAAGACGGCGTGACAATTGTTGAATCAGCCATAATAAAAGGAAAGCACAGCATTTTAACCGGTGAGCCTGACGGCACATGGTTCATAGTCACAAAGATAGATAATGAAGAAATATGGAAATCAGTAAAAGACGGGACCTATACAGGCTATTCGCTTTACGGATTTGCTGAAAGAATAGAAAAAGAAAAAAGTGAAAAAGCAAAAGGCAAAAAGTTTGAAAGCCTTATGAAGAGAATTGAAAAATGGTTTGATGAAGATGAATTACAGGCAGAAAGCAACGAAGTGGTAAAATCATTTGATGATATTTACCGCAGGATGCAGCTGCGCACTATGGCAGATGCATTATGCTCTGCAGTATGGGATGTGCTTTACAATGACCTGCTTTCAATGGAGCAGAAGATAGAAGGTGTAGGACAGGTGATGGATGATGCCTGGGCAAAGATGAGCACAATAGATCTTGCAAAAAGTGAGATTGTTGCCAAGGCAGGTAAAGTGATAAGTGATCAAAATAAAAAGAAGCTTGAATCTGCAAAAACTACAATTGAAGAAATACTTGCGCTTGCAGGCGGAGCGGAAGAAAAGAAAAGTATCCAGAAATCAAAAATAAAAAATAACATGGAAGACACAGTAAAAAAAAGCCGACCACGACAAAGCTATTGAAGATTTAAAGAAAGAGCATGAAGAAGCTCTTAAAAAAGTACAGGACGAGCTTGAAGCTAAAAAGGCAGAGCTTGAAAAAGCAAGCCCGGGCAGCAAGCAGGCGGAATCAACAGAAACAAAAAAAGAGGAAGTAAAGAAAATATTCCCCTGGGTATAATACCATAAGCCAGTAAACGTGAAAAGCAATTCAAAATAAAAATTTAATAAGCCTGCAGAAGCGCGGGCATTTGGAGCAAAAAAATGACAAACGAAGAAATCATTGAAATACAAAAAAAACGCAATAACTACCAGCACCGGCGGCCAGTTATCGCCTGAGGAGCTTTCCTCGTTTATAGAGTCCGGTGTGCAGCAGACAAATTTTATTGCTGAAGAATGCCAGGTGCTTGAGGTAACAGCAAGCCAGATGAACATTGACGTGCTGGAAGTATCAGAAAGGCTTTTAAGAAAAGGCGTTGAAGGTACAGAGTTTACAACTAAATCCGGTATATCACTGCCCAGGCGTACGTTAACGCCGGTAGAAGTAGTGTTATACTACCAGATCACAGATAAATTCCTGAGAAGGAACATATCCCGTGAAAAAGCCGCACAGCTGATAAACGACATGTTCGCCAAAAGATTCATGAACGATGTTCTTGATCTTGGAATTAACGGCGATGATGATCTTGATACAGGCGCAGAGCCGTTCCTTTCTATACTTGACGGTGTGATTAAGGAAGCTGATAATGATGCAGATGTTAACGATGAAGCTTTTACAGAAAATGATGAGATGACAGATGTACTTGCGAAGCTGGTTGATAAGATGCCGAATGATTTTTCAGGCGATGAAGATAAATTAAGATTTTATCTTTCACCTGCCAATTACAGGAAATATTTAAGGGAGCTGAAAACAAGAAACACAGAGCTGGGCGATAAAGCTTCCATGGGTGTTGTACCTTTATATTTTGAAGGTATAAAGCTGGTTAAGATCAACCGGATGCCTGATACAAAGATCATTCATACATTAACCAAAAACCTGGCAGTAGGTTACGGTTTAAGGATGACTGCAGAAACGCAGAGACAGGCAAAGCTGCGCGCAACCGATTATGTGGTTACAGCCGAAGTTGATATGGATTATGCTATCAGCAAGGCCATTGTGCTTGGCACAAGAAATTAAAATTACACACCTGACCCCTCTCTTATATAAGAGAGGGTGATGGTGTTTAAAAGGCGGATTGGAGCAGCTGGCAGCTCGTCTGGCTCATAACCAGAAGGTCAAAGGTTCGAATCCTTTATCCGCAACTAAATGAGTTACTTTGCAACATATCAGGATGTACAGAAGATCGGGAATCTTGGAGACAAGGTTAACCAGGAGATAATTGAAGCGTACCTGCCGGAAGCAAAAGCCGATGTAATAGACAGGATAGGCAGCGCAAAATATGATGAGATATATGCCTTAGGCAATGAAGATGATGATTATAAAAATGTACTGACTGCAGAAGCAAGATTTGTTCTTTATTACCTGATACCGGGATTAAATATATCAACCAGCGGGGACGGAATAACCAAAGCCCGCGGAATTGGCGACGGCAGAAAAGAAAATATAAGCGAGCTTGATGTTAATACTATAATCCAAAGACATAAAGACCAGGCAGAAAAGCTTTTAAAGCCATATGCTAAAACAGTTGATAATGATGCCGATGAATCACCCGATATACTTATAACGCCCGGAATAAGCTTTGCCGCACTTGACAGTGATAACGATTAAAAGGCAAAAGTAAAAAGTGAAAAGTCAAAAATGAAAAAGAATGTCTAAGCAGGTAGATAATATAAAGGTTAACATTGATAAGGCAACAAAGGCGATGCTTGCCCAGGTTGAAACAGCTTTGAGGAGTTTTCTTGAAAGAATGAAAGCTGATATTGATTCAGATCTGCGCGCTAAAAACGTAAGAGCATCAGGCGAGCTGATGAAAAATATAAGAAGCGCTCTTTTAAAAGAAACGGGAAAGATTATCGGTGTTGTTGGTGTTGGGCCAAACGTGCCATACGGCATATATGTACATGAAGGCGCAAAGCCGCACTACCCGCCGGTAGAACCTATCCAGCAATGGGTAATATTAAAAGGACTTGTAAAGATAGGCGGGAAAGCTACAACACACGCAGCAATACACAGAAGAAAAAATGCAGATGCAATAATGAGCGAAGTAAAAAGTATTGCAATAGCCATAGTAAGAAAGATAGGACATAAAGGAACGAAAGCTGTACCGTTTTTAAGAACTGCTTTAAATCTGAACCGCAATTATTTAATGGCGGAGTTGGCAAAAGTGAAAGTGTAAGTAAAAAGTGAAAAGTGAAAAGGCAAAAATAAAAGCAAAATGGATCCGCAGAGATATATAATTGCAAAAATAGAGCCGGAGATGAATGAAACGGGAAGATTTCCCTGGCTGAAATTTATCAGCGAAACAAGCCTGCTTCCGGTTGCAGATTATCCTGCTTTACTGGTTGAAGATGAAAAGCCGTTTGGAACTGACGGTGTATTTGGCGATGGTTCACCTGCTTTAAAAACAGGCGAATATATAATGAGCCTTATAGTGAAGACTTTAAACCTTAAGGATATGACAAGAAGTGATTACAGGGGAGCAAAGACTGTGGCAGTAAAAAGGATAGAGGAGCTGCAGAATTTCTTAGCGGAAGAAATAACACTGAACCCGGTATTTGAAGAAGACGGAAATAAGGTGCACATAGCCGGTCTGCTGTTTGAGGAATCTGAGCTTGGGTTTGTTGAGGTTGATTCAACACCTGCACTGATATTGCAGGTGCCGGTAAAAACAAAGTATATAATAAGTTAAAAGTTGACGGTTGCAGGTTACAAGTTTTGAAATAAAATACAGGTCATATAAACCAAAAAATATAAACAGGAGAAATAAAAATGGTTAAAAGAATTTTTTCACTGATATGCATACTGACATTATTCTTTGCTTATGCAGGAATAACTGAAAATGCAGATGCGCAGACACAGGTAACTATCACGCAGACCACACCAACAGTTAACAGCTGCAGTGTAGTTGAAGGGACGATCAGCTTTGCGGCGGACTCTCTGGCAAAATACCAGCTTGGACTGATAAACATTTTGCCATACGCAGATTTTCTTGCGCAGGTATCATGGAAAGCCACAGGTACCACAAGAAATTTCCAGATCACAACATATCTGACCAATTATAATACAAAAGATACAGCGTACTGGAACTTATCTCAGCAGTGGGATACCACAGGAGTATATACCAATAAGCCGGTGAATGATACAGTTACTATCAAATGGAACGGGCTGCCCACCAGATACCTTGGAGCAATAATACAGGGACTTACAGGCAACCGCGAAGATGTGAGAATATATTTCAGGGTGGTTTTATACCGCAAACCGTAACGGTTTGACCCCCTCGTCCGGCAGCTGCCGGACACTCCCCCTTCTTAAGGGGGAGAAACTATTTTAAAGCAAAAATGAAAAAGCTATTTTTAATTACAATACTGGCAATTATCCCCGTGCTTAATGGCGCGGGGATATTTGCGCAGGACGGGTTCAGTGATGCAAAGATACTTGAACACGGTGACAGCACTTATAAAACCAAGTTTAAGCTTTCTGCTGGGGTATATGATCTTTACAGAATATCTGTAGAGAATCCGCATGCAACACTGACAGACAGTTTAAAAATATTTCATATATCAAACCAGCTCATATATAACAATGATACGGTGAAAGCAGATACATCGGTTATCAGGTACAAGATGCTGAATGATACAGGGAAAACTATACAGAATGATACGCTGTATCAGCTGCTGGTAGTGCCGCCGGGCGAGACAAAAGATGTATATATATATTATCCCAATCCCGATAACCTGTATTTTGTACTGGTGAATACGGTATATAACACAGGCAGAAAAGCATATTTAAAGATAAGGGGATTTAAGAAGTAAGTGAGCAACAAAGTTGAAATATTTCATCCCGCTCTAAGCGGGACTGCGAAAAC
>LLZO01000368.1 GCA_001567545.1 Candidatus Tepidiaquacellales bacterium OLB5 | reverse complement strand
GTGATGAACCGTGGCTGACAGGTGAAACCTGTCCGGGCTCGCCCTTTCCGCAGAAGAAAGAGCCGCCAAGCTTATATTCGCTTTCATCACAGATCGCATCGCATGAATTCCACAGATCAACTGTATTGCCCTGGTAAGCTACATCTTTAAGCATACCGGTTATTTTTCCGTTCTTAACTTCCCAGAATTCCTGCCCGGTGAACTGGAAATTATATCTCTGCATATCAATAGACCAGCTTCCGCTGCCTTTTATGAAGATACCGTCTTCAGTATCAGCAATCAGGTCTTTCAGCGATAATTTTTTCTTACCCGGCATTAAAGAAACATTCGGCATTCTTTGAATCGGGAAATGGTCCCAGCTATCGGCATAAGCACAGCCGTTGGAAGCATTTTCACCAATGAATTTTGCCATTTCTCGTGTGGTTTGATAACCAACAAACATTCCTTCTTTAATAATATCCCACTCTGTGGTTTTAACACCGTCATCATCAAATCCGCGGGTTGCAAGGCCGTCTTTCTGGGTCCTGTCACCCTTTATATTAACAATTGAACTTCCATACTTAAGCTTATTCAGCTTATCGGGAGTCATAAAGCTTGTACCTGCATAGTTTGCCTCGTATCCCAGTGCCCTGTCAAGCTCTGTTGGGTGGCCGCATGATTCATGTATTGTAAGCCACAAATGGTTTGAATCAAGTATAAGATCTTTTCTGGAAGGTTCAACTGAAGGAGCTTTAAGCTTCATCTTTGTATGTTCAACAGCTTCTTCGATATCCTTCATATAGTCATATTCTTCAACATACTCATATCCTTTTCCTATTGGAACGGTAAATGAATCACGGGAATCAAAATTCCCTGATTCTTTATCTACTACAGTAATATCAAATGCAGACCATATCCTGTTGAGGTCCTGCTCAATATAAGAGCCTTCAGATGATGCGAAATATTTCCACTCATTAACAGCCCAGATAAATGAGCTGCAGTAATCTGCGCCAAGATTTTTAGCTTTTTCATTCACGCTGAACAGAAAGTTCACTTTATCATCTATCGATACATCGAATGCGCTTTTTT
>LLZO01000367.1 GCA_001567545.1 Candidatus Tepidiaquacellales bacterium OLB5 | reverse complement strand
AGCGGGGGTATAATGAAGGAAATGCACGAATAATAAGTTAAGTTGAGTGTATTTTTTTGTGAAATTAGTGCAATTTGTGGTTATTCTTCAATTAATCCCGCAACTCTCATAAATTATCCGTATATTTGTAACATAAATCGTGCTGCGCGTGCAGCAAACCGTGTGATATTCCTCAGTTAAACATCCATTTATCAGTCGTAATATTAGCGAAACAATTCATTCCGCCTAAGCGGAAAAACTAATAACAAAAAGTTGGAAACATTAAAATTCGAAGATTTAAACCTCTCCAAAGAGGTCACCAAAGCCGTTGCTGAACTTGGCTTTGAAGAAGCTACGCCCATTCAGTCACAGGCCATACCATTTTTACTGGAAGGCAGGGACCTGGTAGGACAGGCGCAGACCGGAACAGGCAAAACAGCAGCTTTCGGCATTCCCGTAATTGAAAAAATTGATGCATCATCAAAACTAACTCAGGCAATTGTGCTTTGTCCCACCCGCGAGCTTGCCATACAGGTAGCAGAAGGATTCAGCGACCTGCTTAAACATAAAAAAGGCATCAGGGTACTTCCGGTTTACGGTGGACAATCGATTGAGCGCCAGCTGATGACATTAAGAAAAGGCGTGCAGATAATTATTGCAACACCGGGCAGGCTGATGGATCACCTTGACCGCAAAACTATAAAATTTGATTCTGTGCATACAGTTGTTCTGGATGAAGCAGATGAAATGCTTAATATGGGCTTCCGTGATGATATTGAATCAATTTTAAAACAGACACCTAAAGAAAGACAGACGGTGATGTTTTCTGCCACTATGCCTAAACAGATACTCGACCTTTCCAAGAAATATCTTAAAAATCCCGAACACGTTAAGGTAGTTCATAAAGAGCTTACTGTTCCCAATATACAGCAGTTCTATTACGAAATAAAACCCAACATGAAGCTGGAAGTATTAACCAGGCTGATCGATGTATCGAATCCCACTCTTTCACTTGTTTTCTGCAATACAAAACGCACTGTTGATACGCTTGTAGCGCATTTAAAAGCAAGGGGATACTCCGGCGAAGCGCTTCACGGAGATCTGAAGCAGAGCCAGCGCGACAGGGTTATGGATAAATTCCGCTCAGGCAAGCTTGACCTGCTTGTAGCAACTGATGTTGCCGCGCGCGGAATTGATGTTGATGATATTGATGCTGTGTTCAATTACGATATGCCGCAGGATGAGGAATATTACGTACACAGGATAGGCAGAACAGCGCGGGCAGGCAGAACAGGCCAGGCGCATACGTTTGTATCAGGCAAAGAGTTCAGAAAGATAAAAGATATAGAAAGATATACCAAATCAAAAATAATGCGTATGAATCCGCCAAGCAGCGAAGATGTAGCAGAGCTGCGGACATCATCATTCCTTGAAGAAATTAAAACTGCAATTGGAGATGGTTCAGACCTTAAGAAATATGATCACTATATCGATAAGCTTGTTGCTGAAGATTTTACTTCATATGAAATTGCAGGCGGTTTAATTAAGATGCTGATAAAGAACAATGAAGCTGAAAAAAATGACCTGCCTCAGATAATGGAGTATGACAGCTCTTCAGACGGCAGGAGGGACAGAAAAGGCGGCGAGAGAAAACGCGGCAGGGATAGGGACCGCGGTGATAGGGGAGACAGGCGTGAAAGGTCATACGGGAATGAAAAATCATACAGTAAAGACCGTGACCGTTCATTTGGCAAAGATAAGCGCAAAAGTGATTTTAAGAAATCAGGCGGAAACATGGTAAGATTATTCATGAATCTTGGTAAAAAAAATAGAATTGGCACAGGTGACATACTCGGCGCTATTACGGGTGAATCCGGCATAAAGGGCAATTCAATTGGAGCTATTGATATGTATGATAAGTTCACATTTGTTGAAGTTGATAAAAAGGTAGCTGATACAGTTGTTGAATCGATGCATAACAATACGATCAAAGGCAACAGGGTTGCAGTTGATTTTGCAAAAGAAAGAGAGTAGTCTTTTTCACAGAACAAGGGGCTTAAACCCCTTGTTCTAAAACTCATGAGTTCTTCTCGTGCCACGAAATATCAAAAACAAGGG
>LLZO01000366.1 GCA_001567545.1 Candidatus Tepidiaquacellales bacterium OLB5 | reverse complement strand
CTACTTCTGTTATCATTAATTAGCTTTCCGCTTTTTGCTCAGAACTCAGCAGTTATTACATATAATTTTTACTCCAATGGCTCACCCGCCGGTATTCCCGCATTGGTGCTTTCAACCGGCAGGGAGTCTGCTTCCTACTCAAACGCATCAGGAGAAACATTTTACATAGATTATGCATCCGGTAAAACTTACCAGAGCGCTTCACTGAAAAGCGGTGAGCTTATAACTGATGAAGAGCTCCTGAGCAGTTACCCGCAGCCGGAACTGCTTGGTGATACTATGACAATTCTCGGTTACCTTTGCAAAAAAGCGCATGTTGTGATACGCTCAAATCAGATTGATATATGGTACACAGATCAAACCGTATTTAAAGGAACTCCATCGTTAAATACCGGTCCGGCACTCGGACTCGTGCTGAAAATTGTGCGAAACGGAAACTTTGAAATACGCGCCGAAAATATTGAGCTGACCGAGATAACCAATATAACTGCTCCGCAAACCGGGAAAATAGTTGAGCTACCATATTACAGGTATCTTGTAACGGCGCAGAATTACACAACCGTAAATATTTTTCAGAATGAAAAAATAAATTTCGGCGATAAACCAGTAAATATTTTAACAAACGAGCCGGGAATAACTTACAGATTTTCTGAAGGTACCGTGATTTTAAAAAAAGTTAAGCTTCCGGAAAACATGGGTAAACATTCTGTAATTGCTGAGCTGACCGAAAGATCTTCAGGCGATGCATATGACAGGACAGGTTCTGTGTTCATAATTCCCGATATCACCAAAGATACCTCATTAACATTCCTGGATGCATTTATTAACGGCATTAATTCCCTGCCAAAATATGAGGCGAAAAATAAAAAAATTACCGCGGATTTACCCTGACAGATAAATACACTCCGCCCGTTGAGCTGATGCGTTTTATAACTCCGTTTGGCATCGGGCATTTTAACAGCCAGGTGCAGGTATATAATGTAGCCTGGGAAGATTCCGTTACATACAAACAGGATATAACAAGCCTGCTGCCAGCCCTCGAGGGAGAAGTTTGGTTCGGCATTTTCATCGGCTGTTATGATAAAGGCGGTCATAATGTAAGCCTTCAGCTGAAATATTTCCCCGACGATATCCCGCAGGAACCTGTGCCGGTAAGCAATGACTGGGTAATGCCTGTAATTTTTTCTGCAAACATTATGGAAGCGGCATCACAGGAATATTCAACAGTTTTTGAAACCGATACGCTTACGGTTGAGGTTGATATACCTGAAGGCATTAAGGAGCTTACATTAAGATATATTTCCACGGGACACGGCGGCTGGGGTAACGGAGATGAATTCAACAAAAAAATGAATTATATATTTGCCGATGGCAGGCTGATATACAGTTACATTCCCTGGCGCGATGACTGCGGAATGTACAGGAAATATAATCCCGCATCGGGTAATTTTCCCAACGGCATGTCATCAAGTGATTTCAGCCGTTCCGGCTGGTGCCCGGGTTCAACATCAGTTCCGGTTGATATTCCGTTAAACCTGAAACCCGGCAGGCACAAAATATCGGTTTACATTCCGCTCGGCAAACCCGAAGGCTCAAGCTTCAGCTCATGGAATGTATCAGCAGTTCTGATGGGCAAGTATTGAAGCATTTACCCCCTCTTAATCTCCCCCTTGCAGGGGGAGAAGAGAACACAACGGCGTTGTGTTCGAAGTAGGGGTAAAAATATAAGCCCTGTGAGGGTGTAATAAATTCCGTTCAAAACATGAGAACCTGCGGCAATAATAAATGATGGGGATTTTGAAAAACATACTTATTCTGATAATAGTGTTAAATTTCGGGCTGATACATTCCCAGCCGGAACATATTATTTACAGCCCGTATTCTGATTCAATGATTAACAATACAAATGTAAACACAGATTCAATCTTCAATTTTATTTTATCAAATGAACATTTAATTGATTTTAATGACTGCAATATCTGCAAATCACGCGCACATATTTTAAGCAGGGTTATTGAAAAGAAGTTTGAAGGTGTAAATATATTAAAAGTATGGCTTATTGCGGACTGCAAAAGGTCTTCACAAAAAGAATATTACCGCTACAAACAAAACTATTACCTCCGGCTGCCCGGAAAGTGTTCAAACTGGGTATATCATGTTGCTCCGGCTGCGCTGATAAACGGTGATACGGTTGTTTTCGATCCGGCAACACAAAACAAACCGGTAAGCTTAAAAAAATGGACAGAAAAACTATTAGAGCCCGGCGGTTCTGCTTATTTAATAATCAAAGAAAATGAATATTATTATTATCCTGAAAGCAGCGATAATTATTTTCTGGATGAAACTGCTGACTGGAACACAGATGAACCAAAAATGAAAGATGAAAGATACCTGCGCTCCATTGATGATGTTCTGCGGGCAAAGCAGGGTTACTACGAACCCTGGAAATTCAATTATTACATGTCAGAATTAATGAAGCTGATTGAGTGACCCCCTCTTAATCTCCCCCTAACAGGGGGAGAAGAGAAATCAACGAAGTCGATTTCGAAGCAGGGGTCTGAATAATATTATCGCCTGAAAAGAAACATGGCAAATCGTAATTGCATTTGCTTTACTAGGCCGCTGAAAATTTCCGTTAAAAAATCTGCTTTACAGATCCAACACAGGAAAAGCTGTCTGAGTCACGCAAATTGCACCTATGGTGCGCATTAAGCGTGACGAGTTCTTTTCCTGTGAGGCAAAGCGGATTTCAGGAAAGGGTGGTATCAAATTCCTGAAAACAGGAAGTCACCACCCCGTCAAACTCAACTTCGTTTCGTTTTGCCTTCCCCTCCTAAAGCAGGAGGGGAGCATATAAAAATATTTTAAATTAAGCTTTCCTCTCCCGCGGAGTCTGTTGGACTTTTTATGAGGAGGCGAGGCATCAAAGTTCCGGAAGGAAGTTTGTTACAGTCTACAACTCTTCGGGTCGCAGACTCGCAGAAGTAATTATTCAGTTTCTTTGTATTTAAGCTCTAAGAGGGCATAATAAAAAAATCCCTTGCGGAAAACAGACGTGAAGCAAAGCCAGAAAATAATTAAAGAAATTTAGTATATATGATAATCACATCCAAATTACTATCATCACACAAAAATATAATCCACGGAATCTCAACAAGGAATCCCGATGAACCTCCGTATTACAACAATCTCAGCAAACACGTTGGTGATGATCCGGAAACAATAACTAAAAACCGCTCGAGGTTTTTCGGCTTGCTTGGTATAGATGAATCACAATTGGTTCATGCAAACCAGGTACACAGCGCAAATATAAAACAGGTAAATTCCCCCGGATTATATTCTGAAACAGATGCATTTATTACGAGCTCTGCAGACTTATATCTTGTAATATCTGTTGCTGATTGTATGCCCGTTATGATATATGATCCGTTAAATATGGCTATAGCAAACATTCACTCAGGCTGGCGCGGAACGCAGAAAAATATTGCAGGTAAAGCTGTTGGGCTGATGAAAGAAAAATTCAGCTCAAACCCGGCAGAGCTTATTGTATTTATGGGTCCGGCAATCAGCCAAAAGAATTTTGAGGTTGATAAAGATGTAGCTGATATGTTCCCGGGTGAATATGTTAAAGCTAAACCGGGGGTTAAGGAAAAATATCTAGTTGATACGGGTAAGATGGTTTACAGCAGCCTGATTTCAGCAGGGGTTAAAGATGTTAATATAGAATGTTCCGATGTATGCACATTTGAAAATGAAAGAATGCACTCATACCGCAGGGATAAATCAGGCTCAGGCAGAATGTTTGCAGTGATCGGAATGAATAGTTAAATACAGTTAAACTCTTTTTTTGTATTTTAATTCTTTAAATCTAACAATTACTTCGGTTCCTGCTTCATTTATAATCTGAACATTTCCGTCAAGCTGTGCAGCCAGGCTTGTTAATAATGTCATCCCAAGGGAATTGCCTTTTCCAGGATTAAATCCTTCGGGCAGTCCTTTCCCGTTATCCTTAATTGAAATGCTGTAAAATTCCGGTATATTGGTTTTTATGATCTTATCAGAATCGGCTATAAGCTTAACGGATATCTCTCCTTTTCTTTCATCAGGAAAAGCATGTTTAAGCGAGTTTGATAAAGCTTCATTAAGTATCAG
>LLZO01000365.1 GCA_001567545.1 Candidatus Tepidiaquacellales bacterium OLB5 | reverse complement strand
AAAATGGAGTATTCTGTATTAAGCACTGATTATTACCGGAACCGCTTCCGCCTTGTTGAAACACTCTACAAATTCTATACCCGCCGCAGCAATTATGTTAAAGGTGCCGATACGCTTTACCCGATGGCGATTTACAATACCTGCAGCATGTTTGCTTCTTTTAAGCAGGATATTGCCGGAATAGATTACATGCAGGGGCAGGTTAACCGGAAACCGGAAGTTAATATTACAAACGCTCTTTACAAAAACCTTGATATAAATAAATTCCTTAAGGAAATAGAAGGGCTTGAAAAAGAACACTATGAATACATTCAGATGCAGGCAGGTTTAATAAGGCTGTATACAGAGCCCGGCGATATGGATAATTATCAAAACATGAGGGAGTTTATATTCGGCAATATTGAAAAATTCTCGAATGCTGAAAGATGGCTGCTTTCATCAGCGTTATTCACATTTATTCTGAATAAATATATCTCTTCAAGCAGCAGCGCTTTGCTTGCCGAAATTGCTGAATTAAGGAAAACACAGCTGAAATATGTTGAGTTCGATAAAGGCGGTCTGGGTCCTATGCAATCAGGGGTATTCAGAAATATAATAGAATTGTTTGTTGTGCTGGGAGATATTGATTATGCAGCCGAAGTGATCGAAAAATTTGTACCGCAGCTTGAAGCTTCAAAAAGAACTGCATGCAAAGCATATGCGCTGGCGCTTATTGAGGAATCAAGGGGAAATAACGAAAAAGTTCTGCAGCTTATAAAGAATGTTGATTTTAACGACCCGCAGGCAAAATACTCTGTAAAAATGGTTGCACTTGTGGCGTATTATGCGCTGGGATATATCGAAGAGGGACTTTCAAGCTGTGACGCAATGAAACATTTCATTAAAGATACTAAAGAATTTTCAGCGCCAATGAAACAACACCTGCTTGAACGGGCATCCGTGATTGAAAAACTGTTTAAAATAAAAGCCAATCCCGAAAAATATTCCGCTGCGGATATAGAAGAGTTTGAGCAAAGCAACAAGATCCATTTTGCTGCCAGAAGGGAGTGGTTTCTTGCAAAAACTGCCGAGCTGAAAAAACTGGTGCGGTAAAATTTTTTGCGCTGCCGGATATTTTTCCTGTCTTTGCAGAGTCTCCCGAAGGGGACCCTGCGGGAAGCAGAAAGTATATTATTCGGGTTCTCAACCGTGGCTAAAGCCCTTTTTGTGTTATTTTAACCCCCGCTCTAAAGAGCGGGGCTAATTAATTTGAATTGCCACGACCTTCAGGCTGTGGATTTGAATAGAAAGAAACGGGGGCTTTCTCCGAAGGAGAGCCTGCAGCAAGCCCCAGACCACACTCCGTTGTTAATGCTGTCACCTGCAACCCGCTTTTTATTCAACCAGCTTCTTATATCTTACCCGCTTCGGCTCAATATCTCCCAATCGTTTTTTCTTGTTCTCTTCATAATCGGTGTAGCCGCCTTCAAAATAATAAACCTCGGAATCACCTTCAAAAGCAAGTATATGTGTAGCAACTCTATCCAGGAACCAGCGGTCATGCGATATAATCACAGCACATCCTGCAAAATCTTCCAGCGCTTCTTCAAGAGCTCGCAGAGTATTGACATCAATATCATTTGTCGGTTCATCAAGCAGCAGAACATTTGCCTGAGATTTAAGCGTCAAAGCCAGATGCAGCCTGTTGCGCTCACCGCCTGAAAGTATGCCAACTTTTTTGCTCTGGTCAGTTCCGCTGAAATTGAAGCGCGATACATATGCCCGGCTGTTGAACTGCTTGCCGCCCAGCTCGATAAATTCTGCCCCTTCTGATATTGCCTCCCAAACGGTTTTTTCGGGATCAATTTCTGCATGCGCCTGGTCAACATATCCAACCTGCACGGTTTCACCGATTTCAAAATTACCGCCATCCGGTTTTTCAGTGCCAAGTATCATGCGGAACAGCGTTGTTTTGCCTGCGCCGTTTGGACCTATTATTCCCACTATACCCGCCGGCGGCAGCTGGAAATTCAGGTTATCGAACAGCAGCTTATCGCCGAAAGCTTTTTTGATATTAACTGCAT
>LLZO01000364.1 GCA_001567545.1 Candidatus Tepidiaquacellales bacterium OLB5 | reverse complement strand
AATATCGTAAATGTTTATACTGACTGCCCGGAGGCCAGTCCCTACAGAAGGAATTGAAAATTTTATTTTTGTTGAAGGGTTGAACGGATTTGGATAATTCTGGCTTAAAGAAAATTCCTTCGGAATTTCACCGGCAACCGGTTCAATGCCTATCGGATTTTCGATCAGGTCGCGTTCCCAAATCCCGTTGCCGTGAGTTGTAGCCCTTATGTTGCGGCTTGGGTAAACTATAGTGAGATCGAACACAAGAGCATACGGCATACCCGTTGAAAACGTGAACCAGTTTGCGCCGCTGTTTGTACTTACATAAACACCAAGATCGTTGCCAACATAAATGTTCTGTGTATAAAGCGGGTCAATAACTATGCTCTGGTGCGGTATATCAGGCAGGCTGCCGGTAATATCCAGCCAGTTCGTTCCGCCGTTTGTTGTGCGGTAAACATGCCCTGTACCGAATCCGCCGAATGTTGCATACACATGCATAGAGTTATTGGGGTTTACATGAATATCAGTTGGATACCGGTTAGGCAGCTGACCGTTTGAAACATCAGTTAATGTACCGCCTGCAAATTTATATATGCGGGCTGACTGCCCGTTTGTTACAGGGATTGTTCCGATATATAATGTATCAGTTGATGTTGCAGAAGCATCCATAGAAAGCGCTTTTGCTCCAAGAGAACCCATACTTACCCATGAGCCGCTGCCTGTTGTTGAGCGGTATAATGTAGTACCGCCAGCATATACATAATTTGAATTAGAGCGGCAAACAATGAACGGGGCAGCAAAACAATAATTGGTGCCGTTCCCCGCTCCCGGAGGTGAAATATCAGACCAGCTTACGCCGCGGTTAACAGAGCGGTTAATATCACCGTAAGTATATTCTGTATAACATATATTATCATTCTGCGCATTAATGCCGCACCACATACCATCGCCTACAAATGTTTTATACCATGCGGTTGTGCCCTGGTAAAATGCCGAGCGGTTATCCTGCAGGCCGCCAAGGCAGAAAATTGAATCCTGCATTGAATTTGCAAAGCCTGCATAAAACTGGCTTGTAACATAACCGCCGTTGCAAGAGTAATATGTTTCCCCGAAATCATTGGAGCGGTATAATCCGCCGTCTGTTATGCAGTACAGCTTGTTCGGGTCAAGCGGATTTGTGTTAAAATAATGATGGTCTGCATGAGCAAAATTAC
>LLZO01000363.1 GCA_001567545.1 Candidatus Tepidiaquacellales bacterium OLB5 | reverse complement strand
TCCAATTTCGGGCAGGTGGCAGATGAAATTATAATGAGATTTAAAGATGCTGTGAACGGAAAAGAATATCCAAAACCCGATATAACAATGGAAATGAAGATGTACGGTATTCTTAAAAACGGGGGGATAACAAAACTGGAAAGTTCATTGAAACAGCTTCTGGAATCACACGGAATGCTTTATAACGACCGCCATCTTAATTTTTTTGGATATGAGCTGATGAATGATGAACTGCTTGATGATGCAATCGAAGTTTTTAAGCTTAATGCAAAACTTTTTCCGGAAGTGCCTAATGTGTGGGATTCACTTGCCGAAGCATATATGAACAAAGGAAATAACGAGCTTGCTATTGCTAATTACAAAAAGGTACTGGAGCTTGACCCCGGAAACCGGAATGCGAAAAAGATGCTGGAGAAGCTGGGTGTTCGTTGATTGGTTAATAAGTTATTAAGTTGATAAGTTAATAAGTTGAATGTTTGATAAGTTGAATGATTGATAAGTTGATTGGTTGATAAGTTGTATAGCTGAATAGCCATGGTCATTAGACCGTGGATTAGAGTAAAAAATAATCAGGCTTTAGCCCATAATAGTAATAACTGTTTTCCACGTTGTTGTTTTTTTGTCTCTTCGGGATGACCAACAACTATTATTATTTTATTTCTTTCTGCTTAAATCGTGCTTATAAAGGATCTTTCGCAGCTGTTTTTTTTTTATATTAATTTCAGACGAAAAATTATCATAAGTATAAAAAGCAGGAATGAATGATCCTAATATTCCGCCAATAAATGCTCCTGCTACAAATCCTGCAGCAGCATATCCGGGTAAAACTAAAGCGATTTCTGCCGGTTTTGGTTTATATATTACAGCAGCTAATATCCCGTAAGCAAAGCTGATACTGCCGGCAATTATTCCCCCGTAAAATGCACCACCCCAGGTAGCAACACCATTTCTGAACTGAAGTGATTTAATTTCATTTAAATTATAATTCCAATTATAACGGTTTGTATCAGCAGTTAATTTTTTTGAAGTCAGAAAAAATATGTTTTCATCCCGGCTGAATAAATATTTATTAGTTTTATTTAGTTTTGCCACACTGATCTTTAATTCTGGAAGTATATAATTATAAACTGTATCATTTTGAGCAAAAAAGATAGATGAACTTAAGAGTAAAGCAATTATTATTTTCATAATTTTTAATATTTATTAAGATAATATAGTAACCCGTAATCTCACGTCTCCCCCTGCAAGGGGGAGATACAGAGGGGGTCATACTGAAATCCCAGTTGTTGGTCTTACCTGACTGCATAAGCAGTTGACCAGCAACTTAAAATTAAAAAAACTCACTTCTTCAAATTCGCTTCAATTCGCTCCAGCGATGCTGAAATTTTTTCCAGCAGGATTATCTGCGGGTCATTTTCATTAGCTGCGGTAAGCTTCATCTTCACCGCTTCGCGCTGCTGCAGCACACGGCTTCGGAATTCATGGGCACCTATTATCCCCACAAGCTTCATCTGGTTGCCTGAGTGTTCACCCTGCCCTGCTGTTTCAACCTTAAGCATTGCAAGGTTAAAATGCCTCAGCACCGGACCTTCATAAAACGTTAAGTCCTGAATATTTTCCAGCGGTATCGTTTTATCAACCGTAAACAGAATTCCCATCCTGAACCGTAAGTGCTTTTCGGTAAGCACGCAGTACAGCTTTTCATAAAAATGGCGGCTGTACCACTGCCCCCATCCGCATATCCATATAATGGCTAAGGGAATCCCAACAACCGTTACCAGTAATATTCCGCAAACATATAGAAATATGTATGTTTTAACTATAGGGTTAAATTCAGCTTTAATTAAAATCTCTTCGTCTTCTGACATAAAATAAAAAAACTGATTGATATATCAGAAAACATAATTCAATCAATTATAGTTTTCAAGGTAATTCTCCTGTTATTGGATTTACCTGAATGCATAAGCAGTTGACCAACAATTATTATAATCTGCTTTTTGAGTAGCCGCGCACTTCAGTGCGGGGAAAAAGACCCCCGGATATCCGGGGCTTTCTCCGAAGGAGTGACTATGTCAAGCCCCAGTTGATAATTAATTTATGCAGGGCTAAAGCCCAGAATTATTCCTTTACTTTACCCACGACCTGAAGGTCGTGGCAACTCAATTAAAATTTTATCAATCCGCTTTTTAAGAAGCCCCGAACTCGTGTCTGCTTATCAGTTCAGTTTGGAGAATAAGTCTCACAAATCTCCGGGATTTAATCCAAAGGAGAGTCTCTGTCGAGTCCCAATAAATTCAGATCCATTCAGTATTATCTGCTTAATCTGTGATCTTTAATGTTTTCAATTCCTAATTCGTAATTCGTAATTCGTAATTAAAAATTACTCCTCGTCTGTCCTCAGCTTCTCCAGCACAGAAAAATCCTCAAGTGTGGTAGTATCACCGCTGACTGAGCCCTGCGTGGCAATTTCTCTCAGCAGGCGGCGCATTATTTTCCCGCTGCGCGTTTTAGGCAGCGCTTCTGTAAAACGTATATCATCGGGTCTTGCAAGCGCGCCGATTTGTTTTGTTACCCATTCCTTAAGCTCTGCATTAAGCTCATCACTTGGTTTATTTTTTCCTTCAAGCGTAACAAATGCAGAAATAGCCGAGCCTTTAAGCTCATCAGGCTTGCCTACAACTGCAGCTTCAGCTACCCTTGGATGCGCTACAAGGGCTGATTCAACCTCAGCGGTACCAATCCTGTGGCCGCTCACGTTAATAACATCATCTACCCTTCCCATTATCCAGTAATACCCGTCTTTATCGCGCCTTGCGCCGTCTCCGGTAAAATACAGCCCGTGGAACTCTGACCAGTACTGCTTTTTATAGCGGTCATCATCACCCCATATAGTCCGCAGCATACCGGGCCAGGGGTGTTTGATAACATAATACCCGCCCTCATTTGCCTTGCACAGTTTCCCGTCTTTTGAAATAACCTCGGGCTGGATCCCGAAAAAAGGGAGGGTTGCTGTTCCCGGTTTGGTTGGTGTTGCGCCCGGAAGCGGTGTTACCATAATACCGCCTGTCTCTGTCTGCCACCAGGTATCAACTATCGGACACCTGCCCTTGCCGATAACTTTATGATACCACATCCATGCTTCGGGATTGATAGGCTCGCCTACTGTTCCTAGCAGTCTTAATGAATCCAGCTTATGTTTCAGCGGCCACTCCTCGCCCCATTTAATAAATGCGCGTATAGCCGTTGGCGCTGTGTAGAATATATTCACTTTATACTTATCAATAATTTCCCAGAACCTGTCTGGATTCGGAAAATTAGGAGCGCCTTCATACATAAGTGTTGTTGCGCCGTTAAGAAGCGGTCCGTAAACAACATATGAGTGTCCGGTTACCCATCCGGCATCAGCTGTGCACCAGTAAATATCATCATCTTTTATATCGAATACATACTTCGTAGTTATATAAGCCTGTGTCATATATCCGCCCGTTGTGTGCAGAATACCTTTAGGCTTGCCAGTTGTTCCGCTGGTGTATAAAATGTACAAAGGATGCTCGCTATCTAACTGCTCGGCGGGACATTCATCATCAACACCCATCATAAGCTCGCTGTACCAGTGGTCGCGCCCAAGATGAAAATCAATGTGATGACCCGTACGGTTTACAACAATAACATTTTCAACCGTGGGACAACCCGGCATTGCTTCATCAACATTTGCCTTCAGGTTTACAATTTCACCGCGGCGGTAACCGCCATCTGCAGTAATAACCATTTTAGCCTGTGCATCATTAATTCTATCTATCAATGCCGAGGCTGAAAATCCCCCGAACACAATTGAATGTACTGCTCCTATCCTTGTACATGCAAGCATTGCAACAGCAATTTCAGGTACCATCGGCATATAGATGCATACACGGTCGCCTTTTTCTATTCCCATTTTCTTCAGCACGTTTGCAAACTTGCACACCTGGCGGTGCAGTTCCTGGTAGGTCCATGTAGCTGTATCGCCGTTCTCGCCTTCCCAGATTATTGCCGCCTTTGTTCTGCGCCAGCTGTTCAGGTGGCGGTCAAGGCAGTTGTGGCTCATATTTATTTTACCGCCTACAAACCATTTTGAGTGAGGTATTTTCCACTGCAGAACAGTTTTCCATTTTTTGAACCAGTCAAGCTCTCCCGCTATTTTAGCCCAGAACTTCTGGGGATTTTTTACAGACTCGTTGTACATTTTTTTATACTGAGCCATCGATTTTATATGCGCTTTTTTTGAGAATTCTGGTTTAGGTTTAAAAACCCGTTTCTCTTTTTCAAGTGATGTTATTTTATTCTGATCCATACCTGTAATATTATGTAATTATTAAATTTTTATACAGAAACGGCAAAATAATTTTAATTTATGTAACTTGCAATTTATATTATTGTTTTTCGGTTATTAAATTCAGGAAATAATTACCCCTTTTCAGGGTTAATTTTATTTACCAGTTAAATGTTACAATAACATCTTCCTTTCGGAATAAATTGTAATAGTATTTTGTATGCTCCGTTAGGAGCTGAATGTTTGTAGTAATGATTCAGCGATTTTATAGAGCTCCGTAGGAGCGGCATGTTTGTAGTAATGATTCAGCGATTTTATAGAG
>LLZO01000362.1 GCA_001567545.1 Candidatus Tepidiaquacellales bacterium OLB5 | reverse complement strand
CCTTCCTGCATTTATCGAAATCATTACCGAAAAATTCTTCGATAATTTTACCGTCATTTGTCGGAATAATATACGGTTCTGCAGCGATTCTGTAGGTTCTTTCCATTCCTTTATAGTTTAACTATAAATTTAGTACCTTTACCGAACTCAGAAAATAATTCTATTTCAGCCCCTATCAATTCACAAAGCTTTTTCACGATAGAAAGTCCCAGCCCGGTGGAGTGTTCGTTCCCGGTAGGTTTAGCGCTCAGCTTTGCAAAATTTGAATATAATTTCTTTTTATCTTCATCAGTAAAGCCCGGGCCGCTGTCTTCTATTTCAAAAATGTTCTTATCACCAGATCTCCTGCATCTTACATAAATATCTGATCCGACGGGAGA
This sequence comes from Candidatus Tepidiaquacellales bacterium OLB5, assembly GCA_001567545.1. Lineage (GTDB taxonomy): Bacteria > Bacteroidota > Ignavibacteria > Tepidaquicellales > OLB5 > OLB5. Next base: position 8,447 of record LLZO01000362.1, on the reverse strand, counting down.
AAACTTAACAGAATTTGAAAGCAGGTTTTCAAGTATCTGATACAGCATGTCATGATCGTTTTTAACAGTAATTCCGCATTCACTGCATTCTGAAATTAAATTAATATCCTTTTTTACAGCAGAAATGCTGGAATTTTTGATCAGTTTTGAAATAAGCTCCTTAGAATTGAATTCTGAGATCTTTATTTTAACGCTGCCTTCGCTTATGCTTCTGTGATCAAGAAGCCTGTTTATCAGTATAAGCATTCTTTCTGACTGGTGTTTAATATTTGATTCCATTTCATCCCTGAACTGCTCATCATTTTTTTCTGACTGCATCAGCTTAAGAGCTGAAATAATGCTTTGAAGCGGATTTTTAAGGTCGTGTGCAAGTATACCCATCAGGTTGTTTTGTTCATCATGAATATTCTTCAGCTCAATATTCAAAGCATTAACATCAAGCAGTGTTTTTTTCATTATACTGCTGTATTTTTTTTCCTTATCAATCTCTTTTTTTATTATTTCGGTTTCGTTTTCTATATCAAACTGCTCTATTTTAAGCTGAACTTCATTTTCCAGATGTTTTGTATGCTCATTATATAATTCAGAATACAATTCAATTACTTTATCTTTATTTCCAATTGATTTGTAAACTTCTATAAGGTCATTTAATACAGCAAATTTAACAGTGCGGTCGCCATAAACATTTAGAATTTTAACGGCTTTTTCAAAGTTCATCAAAGCAGAATTGTAATCGTTCTTTTTAAAGCATAATTTTCCCAGCATTCTGTAGCCAAGAGCCTCAAAATCATAATAGTTAAATTTGCTGCAGATATTTATCTGGCGTTTTGCGCAATTTTCAGCTTCATTATATTCGCCGGAATCAAACTTCATAGCTGAAATAAAATGAAGTGTATTAGCTTCTGCAAATGAATTTGCCGAAAGCTCTAAAGACTTATTGAAATATTTTTCCGCTTCTGCATGATCACCAAGCTTATAATAACAGGCCCCGGTTGACATAAGAGAGGTTTGCAGGGCATTTTCTTCACCGTTTTGAACTGCAATATCAAATGCTTTTTGTGAATAAGCCAATGCTTTTTTAAACAGCGAAAGCCTTGAATAAAGAGATGAAATTCCCTGGTAAACCAGGTGAAGATTTTCCATATGGTCAGAAAGAATGCTGTCCTGTTCTGATAAATAAAAGTATTTCAAAGCTTCACGGTAATTATACTTCCTGGCATAATTTCCGGCAATACCCCGTAAAATTTCACACTTAATATCCGGGTTTTCTGCGGTATACTTTGTGTTGAGGGTGTCAAAAAATGATTTTAATGATCTGTCATAATCACCCAATATAAGATAAGTGATAGCAATGTTAAAAAGTGATTTAACCCTGAACTCTTCATTATTTGATGATTCAGATTCACTTAATGCAATTTGATATAAACGTAATGCTTTTGACGGTTTAGATTGCCTTATGCCGGATGCCTGTTCTATAAGAGTTTCAATGTTATTCATATGTAAAAGAAATAATTATGATTTACCTTTTTAATAATAATTTGTTTTATAGAGTTTATAAAACAAAATTATTACAAATTTAGAAGGGATATTTAATTTTGTAATAACGGGTTTAGTGTAGATTTAACTTTAATAATTACAGAGATTTAGTAAGATATATTATAAATTTTGCGCCCTCACCCGGGTTACTTTCAAGCTTTAGATTTGCATCTATCATTTCGCATAATTTTTTTACAATTGAAAGTCCCAGGCCAGTTGAATGCTCATTACCAGTTGGTTTCGCGCTTAAGCGCGCAAATTTATTGAACATTTTCTTTTTATCTTCTTCACTGAATCCGGGGCCCTGGTCAGTTACTTCAATTTTAATTTTGTTTTCGCTTTCCCCGATATTTACGTTGATTTCCCTGTTTTCCGGCGAAAATTTTATTGCATTCGATACCAGGTTCTGCAGTATTTCATAAAGAATATCTTTATCTGTTTCTATGAACATATCCCCGGGATACGGGTTGAACTGAAGGGTAAGCTTTTTATTTTCTGCATCATCCCTGAAATTCTGAATAAGCTCGCTGCATAATGAGTTAATATCAAACACAGAGTTTTTAATTTTTATCTCGCCCTGGTCAATTGCATTATGATCCAGAAGTTTTTTGATAATATTGAACATCCTGTTGGTTTGGCTGATGATATTTGCTGTAAACTCATCAAGTTCAATTTTTGGCAGGTCATCGCTGCGTTTTATTAACCTGGCGGTTGAAAGAATGTTTTGAAGCGGATTTTTAAGATCGTGCACGGCAATTGCCATAAATTCATTTTTTTCATCATTAAGGTCTTTTAAGTTAACGTTAAGCTTTTTTACATCTTCCAGTGCCTGGGCAAGCTCAATATTTTTAAGCCTCTGTATTTCTGCTTCTTTTTGTGCCTGTTCTATTTCCAGCTGGGTGGATATATTCTTTGCACGAAGCTCCGATTCTTCTTTTAAAAGCTCCATTTCACGTGTGTATGCAAGCTTTAAATGATAAAGAGCTTTTTCAGTGTTATTAATTCTTTCATATACTTCAGAAAGCATTTTATGCAGCTCGTGTATTGATTTTTTTATACCAAGTTCTGATGCAAGCTCAAGCGCTTTTTCAAGGTTAAGCCTGGATTCTGTCAGGTTATTTTCTATCAGCTGCAGGTTCCCGATAGTGCTGAAAATTTTTACCAGCCCCCTTCGGTCACCAAGCTCCTGTTTTATTTCCCTGCTTTGTTCATACAGCCTGAATGCTTCGTCATATTTCTTTAATTTAATATTGGTATCGGCAATATGATCCAGAGCAATTGATGCCCTTTTCCTGTCATTGGTCTTAGAGGCAATATCAATTGCATCATAAAGGAATTTAAGTGCTTCATCAAAATTGCCAAGCTGGCTGTGTGTTAACCCGATATTTATGTTTGTTATCAGCAGAGACTCTGTGTCTTCTTCTTCCTCTGCTATATCAAGTGCATGAGAATAGAATTTTAATGCATTCCTGTAATCTTTAATATTTGTGTATATTAAACCTATATTTGAAAGGACTATTGCAGTTTTTTTTGTTCTCTTTAACATCTTCATAGATCTTTAAAGCCCTGAAATATGCCTTAAGGGCATTTGAATAGTTGTTAAGGTTATCGTGTATTACCCCTACGTAATTAAGTGAATCTGCCATGATCTTTTTTTCGCCAAGCTTCTGTGACAGCTTTATGGCATCCGACAGATATTTCATAGACTGGGGATATGCAGAAATCAGTTCGCTGCAAACTCCAAGCTGGTACAGAGAAAGTGCTTCAAGCTTTTCATCCGAGGATTTTAAAGACTGGACATAAACATAATTAGCCAGCTCAATTGCTTTTTTGGGCTCACTGAATTTTATCCGGTTTATTTCATCCAGTAGACTGTAAAGCTTGTTATTATAATCCGGGGGCAGGTTCATAATTTTATAATTTTACAAATATTGCACTCTTTTTTTTTATTTAAAACACTTTAAAGGGTATTTTTCAGTTTTTATCAAATATTAGGTATTAATGGAATAAAATAAATACTATATTTGTATGGTGTAACCTGTTCTTTTAAATAATTCTTACACCAGGAGCTGCTAATATGAAACTTTTTACTGCAGCCGTATTAATATTAATAATCATGATAACGGCTGTTTGTTCTGTTTCTTATTCGCAAAATGATTTGAGCAGTATAAAGCTCCTCAGATCAGGAAACGGGTATGAAATAGATTTCAATTTACCTGCTTACAGTACTACTACTGCTTCAGGTAACGGTGACCTCTTCGATATTATAAACATCAGCAATTTCGGTATTAATTCAGAAGTTGGTTTGCCAATGATGCCACAGCTCACATTCATCCTCATTATCGATAAAGCAGAAATATCCCCTTCATACAGTACAATCACAGAAATTACGGAAGAAAAATATCTTACAAGAAAAATTTACCCGGTACAGGCGCCGTGGGAAAAAACTCACTTTCTGAAAGACAGGCCCTTTACAATAAACAATAATTATTATGCAACTTCCGGCAGCATTGCTGCCCCGGTGATCAGGCTTTCGGAACCGGTTGTGATTGGCGGTGTAAAAGCGGTTTTGGTTACCATTCAGCCTTTCAGGTATGACCCTGCAGAAGGCAGGCTTAAAGTAACTAAAAATGCAAAATTCAGAATTGGGCTTTCTGCCGGAATTCCTTCATATACGGGAATCGGAAGTTCTTTCAGGGAAATTTTCAGTGCCATTTCATTAAATCCTGAAACAATAGATTTTGCCGGAACAAATAATTATTTAATTATTACTCCGCCGGAATATGAATCAATTATCGGACCGTTTGCTTCATATAAAGCAAGTATGGGATATAACGTACTTGTTGTAAATACTTCAACTACGGGAACAACAAATACGGCGATCCTGAATTATATTCAGCAGAGGTATAATAATATTACAACCCGTCCGGAATTTATACTTTTAACCGGGGATATAGATAAGGTCCCGGCATGGACAGGAATAGGCTCTGATAATCCGCATACAGACCTTAATTATTCATTGCTGGAAGGCGGTGATGCTTTTGCTGATGCATTTGTTGGCAGATTCCCGGTATCATCTACAGCTGAGCTTACAAATATCATCACTAAATCCATTTATATGGAAAGTAATATCGGAAGCCTGCAGAAAAAGAATGTATTTATGGCTTCTACTGATAACTGGGCAATTACGGAAGGTACTCATAATTTTGTAATTGACAGCTTCTTTACCTCCCCTCCATTTACAAACCTGAAGCTGTATACACACACATACAATGCCACAACACAGCAGTTAATAGATGCGCTTAACAATAACCAGGTTTTTGCAATTTATTCAGGTCATGGCAGCACAACCAGCTGGGCAGATGGCCCGCCTCTTAACCAGTCACAGGTAAATGCACTTAACAACAGCTGGTATCCGTTTGTATATTCATTTGCCTGTTTAACCGGGCAGTTCCAGAATGCTGAGTGCTTTGGCGAAACATGGATCAGAAGGCAGAAAGCAGGTTCTGTTTTCTGGGGTTCTTCTGTAAATTCATTCTGGGATGAAGATGATATTCTGGAAAGAAGACTATACAGGGCAATGTTCACAGACGGATTAAAAAGAACTGCTCCTATGTTTGTAATGGCTAAATTATATCTTGTTCAGCATTACGGCAGCGTAACCACTACTATGCGCAGGTATCTTGAAATGTATAATTGTTTCGGCGATCCTTCTATTTACCAGGCTACCTATGGACCTGTAATTGCACACAACTGCCTGCCTAATACAGAAAATCTGAATGGGCCGTATACGGTAAACTGCACTATCACTCCTGCAGGTTCAGCAATTGACCCGGCGAAGACAAAATTATTATGGACACGCGGAACAGTATTTACTGACAGTATCTCTATGACAAATTCGGGCGGGAATAACTGGACTGCAAATATTCCCGGAAACGGAACTGCAGCAACATATAAATATTATCTTAAAACATGTGATATGCTGAACCGGGTTAGTGTCCTGCCTCCTGATGCGCCGACAGCATTTTTCAGCTTCTCAGCATCAGTTGACGTAACCCCGCCATTTATTTCACATACACAGATAAACGATGTTGGTCAGCCAATGTGGCCTGCTGCTGTTTCCGCTAATGTGACTGATAATATCGGAATTGACAGTGTTTGGGTTGAGTGGTATAAAAATTCTCCTTCAGTAATTAAAAGATTCAGGCTTAACAATTCAGGCGGAAGTGTATTCTCTGCTTTATTTAATTCAGCAAACAATGAAGTGGTTCCGGGTGATTCGATATTCTATTTAATAAAGGCAAGGGATAATTCTTCAAACCACAATCTTGCTTCATTGCCTGTTTCTGGATATTTCAGGTTCCGTATAACAAACCAGGCATCAGTAAGCTTCTGCAAAGATACTTATAGGCCAATAAGGGATAACCAGACTTCATATGATACACTGCATATAAGCCAATACGGAACAATTGTTGATTTCAATTTTAAGATGGAATCACTTTTCCATACTTATGACGGAGATATCACATTCTATATTAAATCACCTGCTGGAACCGAAGTAATGCTTTCCAACAGGCGCGGTTCAGGCGGAGATAATTATATTAATACATTATTCGATGATTCTGCAGCTACTCCGGTAAGCTCCGGGACCGCCCCGTTTACCGGTTCATTCAGACCCGAAGGACCCATGAATGTATTTAACGGTTCAGAAATTCACGGTCCTTGGATATTAAGGGTATATGACCAGGCAGCAGGTGATACTGGAAGGGTAAACCGGTATTGTCTGAATATCATATATAATGCGGTACTTGCTGTAAATAACCAGCAGATACCGGTTAAATATGAGCTTGGACAAAATTATCCAAACCCGTTTAACCCTGCTACCAGGATTAAATTTTCGGTTCCAAAACAATCGCTTGTTGTAATAAAGATATACGATGTTTTAGGAAGAGAAGTAAAAACATTAGTGAATGATATCAAGGCAGCAGGCAATTACGAAATAGAATTTAACGGGTCAGAATTTGCCAGCGGAATATATTTTTACAGGATGGAATCAGGTGATTTTACGGAAGTAAAGAAGCTTGTGCTTTTAAAATAAAATTCATTTTCATATTACAAAAAAAGCCGGTTTAAAGCCGGCTTTTTGTTTTTACAATATTTATCTGCTATTTTACAATAAATGGTTTTAGTTTTTCTTTCAGAGAAGGATCGTATGATATTGCTTTTTCAAAATCATATGTAGCCTGTTTATACAGCCCCAAATTAAAATAGCAAATGCCCCTGTGTTCATATGCTGCGCTTGAACCGGGATTTACCTTCAATACATTATCAAAATAAGTGAATGCATTTCTGTATTCATCATTATTCAAAAGAATTTTACCCATACCCATTAACGCAAGCGTATCTTTAGGGTTGATGGATAAGGCTTTTTTTATATCAGATTCAGCTTCTGAAAATTTATTCTGGTTTAAAAAAACAGAGCCCCTTAGGCTTAATGCCGGTGAATAATTTGCATTCATTTGCAGTGACTTTTCACTGTTTAACAATGCCGCTGAATCATTACCACCTTTATAATAATACAAACCTTTCATATAGTAAGCATTTGTATCTGTTGGATTTAATGAGATAGCCAAATTCAGGTCATTAATTGCCGGTGTATCTTTACCGGCTAAGAAATACAGATCAGATCGTTTCCTGAGACAGTAAGGTACAGAAATTTCTGTTCCCGGATAATCTATTGCTTTGGTTAGAAAGTAAACTGCGGAATCATAATATTTTCCTTCTATTTTCAGCTCAGCCAATTCAATGTATGCAGGAGCGTATCCCGAATCTATATTGATACAGTTCCTGATATAGTTTAAACCAATAACAGTATCGTTTAATTTAAAATATGTTTTGCCCAGAAAATAAGAAAATTTAGGATTCAGTGAATCCAGCAAAAAAGAGGTTCTGAAGTGGAATAAAGCAGTGTTCATATCTCCTGACTCAAATGATGTTTTTCCCATGGAAAAATTAACCTCATGGTAAAAGGGATCAATTTGCAGGGCTTTATTGTAGTTTTCAGATGCTTTTTCAACATTTCCTTCAATTAGGTAAATATTACCTATTTCCATATAACCTTCTGCAAAATTGTTATTTGTTTCAACTGCTTTCTGAAAAAATTTCAGAGCGTTTGAATTAGACTCTTTTTCCTTATAATACTTTCCCAGCCTTACAAACATTTTTTCATCTTTGAATCCAAGTTCACTTGCTTTAAGGTAATCTGTTATCGCTTCTTCGGTTTTTTTGAGTTCGAAATATGAATTACCCCTGAGATAATAAATTTCATCGTGCATTGTCGCAAATTTAAGGTAGACGCTGAAATATTCAATTGCTTCTTTAAAATTATCATTATTGTAGGCTTCCACTCCATTTTCAAAGCTGGTTTGTGTGGAATCAAATGAATAACTTAAACTTGAATAAAAGGTTAATAATAATGATAACAGGGTTATGATCGTTTTGGCTGTCATTGATTTCTAATTGGGAATAATACTAATATAATTAAATAACATATTTAAATCAGGAAACAAAAATTCCCAAATTTTTTTTTGAAGTTATGATTTTAATTTCAAAAATTGAGCGTAAAAAAACGGTTAATTTTTTATCGGTTGGTTAGTCAGCATCAGATTTATTTTCGAATTGCTCTGAGTAATGTAATATAAAGGGCATTCTGTGTTTGGTGGATTTTACTTTGCCGTAATTATGCTGCTTAAGCCTGTTTTTAATATCACCTGTTGAACCGTAGTAATATTTGTTATCTTTCAGACTTTTGAGAATATATGCAAAATACATATTGCGGAGAAGGTGGGATTCCTCCAACGGTCCGAAGGACATAAATAAGTCCCTTCGGGGCTCCGAAGGAGTCCCTTCGG
>LLZO01000361.1 GCA_001567545.1 Candidatus Tepidiaquacellales bacterium OLB5 | reverse complement strand
ATTAAAATAAAACCTGAATAAAATGTTTTTAAGAACCCAAATTCCCGGGGCATTTCCTGAAAAAAATCCTGTCAGCCCTTTTTCAAAATTTCAAATTAAGATACAATTATTATTTAAATTAAACCTTTATTTTATTATTTTTTTGGGGTCAAATTTATTTGCTCAGACGCCTGCACTTGAGTGGACTTCCAGCTATTATAATCCGTTTAGTTTTTCAAACTCTATGAGTAAAGATGCTCTTGGAAATATTTTTATTTGCGGATACCACTTACCAAACAATCGAAGTAATTATTTAACCATAAAATTTAATACAAACGGTGTGTATAATTGGGCAAGTTTCTATCAAGGACTTGATACTTTTACTTTGGGAACTGTAGATATAGCTAAAAAAAATATTGCCGATGGCATCGGAAACGTATATGTAGGAGGAACTAGCCTAAACAATTCAAATTATGATGATGTTGTATTAATTAAATATAACAATCAGGGGGATAGTATCTGGACAGCCAGATATAATGGTAACAAAAACGGATTAGACCAGTTTGCTGATATGGTAATGGATAAGTATAAAAATGTTTATGTTACTGCCCTTAGCGCACAGCAAAATACAGGGATTGATTTTTTGACTCTAAAATTTGATTCCTCAGGCACTCTTCTATGGAGCGCAACTTACAATAATATTTTCGATTCTAGTGATGAACCGCAGGCAATAACCTTAGATAGCTTTCAGAATGTTTATATAACTGGTTACGGTTTAGGACCTAATTTCAGAAATGAATATATAACAGTAAAATATAATTCTGCAGGTGTTTTCCAGTGGGCATCTAAACACAATGCGGGAAGGGGAGCAAGAGCTCTTAAAATTGGAACGGACGGAGAAAATAATATATATGTGACGGGTATGGTGGATTCTGCCGAGATAAATTTCCATACAAAATACAGAACCATTAAATATGACCCGGATGGGAACGAACTTTGGTACAGAGATTTCAACAGTATGATCTACATAATGAATATACCTTTTAATATGGTAATAGATGGTTTGAATTCACCGATTATTATCGGTACATCTATAGTTAAGTACAGCTCAAACGGTAAATTTGTTTGGGCGGATACTGTAAGAAGAGGCTATTGGGGTTCTTTGGATGAAAAGAACAATCTTTATATTGCAGGTGTCAGAGCAGATACTGGTTTGCATTGGTATATGCAAACCATAAAATATTTACCCAATGGTAGCAAGCAATGGGTTCTGGATTTTGGAGGTGTACCAAATGAAAATTATTCTCCATCAGATATAATTTATGAGAATAACAGTATTTATATAAGTGCAAATTATGAATATAACGGGCAAAATGGATTGGACTCAGTTGTTCTTGTAAAATATTCAATCCCTGTTGGTATAAATTCTCAAAATAATCAAATACCGGAAAAGTTTGAATTATTTCAAAACTATCCTAATCCTTTTAATCCAGCAACAAAAATTAAGTTCAGCATACCTGTTAATATTAAATATACAAAAAGTAAAATTGAATTAAATATTTATGATATTACAGGTAAACTCGTCCAAAATTTATTTAAAGGGGAAATTCAGGCGGGTGGTTATGAAATTGAATTCAATGCGGCAGGATATTCCTCCGGTGTATATTTTTATACATTAAATACGGGTAGTTATACAATAACCAAGAAAATGATTTTAATTAAATAATAGAAAGGAGGTTTAATTTTAATAAAATAAGTATTAAAATTAAATAGGGCAGCGCAAAGCATTTAAAATATCACGTCCAATGAGATTTTAATTATCGAATAAATCGATATTGGCTAAGTCTGCCCTTTTGTATAAAATTAACTATTATTTTTTTAACTTAAACCTACAAAAAATGAAAAAAAAGATAATTTTAGCAGTTATGCTCATTATAGCATGTATAACTTATTCTCAGGATGAAGAAATCAACTTCTTTAATCCAAATAACATTACAAATGTTCCGTTTTTTGTACCTCAAAATTTCACCGGTGGTGAAATATATTTTGCAATATCTCCAATAAACTCCGGAAAAAATGATATTGCGACAGCATTAAACTCATCAGATGGTATTGTAACTATACCGCCAGTTGTTAATAATTATTACAGAAGAGCAACTTGGAATCTTAATAATGGTAACGGAAGTTTTGGAAATGTAAATTCATACTTCATCAGCGAAAATTATTCAGGAAGTCAAAACTGGAATATAATCAAAGGATGCGTATTTATTCAATTAAGAGATAATGAACCGAGAAAAGATCTGGTGGTTGGCAGAAGTACAAATAATGGAATCTGGGTTCATTGGAATAACGGTAATATAAGCGGGGTTCAGCAAACTGTAAGCGGTAACGTATCCGCGATCGATAAAGGCAAATTTGAAAATAGCGATAACAGGGAAGATATTATTATTAAAGAAGGAACACAAATTAGAATATTCCAAAATTTAGGTAATGGCAGTCTAAGTTCGAACAGCATATATAATTTTCAACCAGTTACTAATCAATATTTTTCATATAAACTGAAGCAAATGAACGATAAAGATTATGATGCTGGATACTGGCCAAATAACGAAAACGATAAAGCTGATTTAGTGGTTTTAGACGGTGCTGCGATTCCTTCAAATTTAAAAGTTTATATTAATTCAAATAATAACACATTCGGTAATTCTTGGCAACAAATCCAAACCGATCAAAGCGCTTATAATTTACATGTTGCAGATATTGATGGTGATGGCTTTAATGATGTAATGGTAAGCGGTGGCTTTAACGGTACTAATATTTATATGAATATTCAGGGTGCATTTTTGCAGCCGCAATCTGTATGGAATTATTCAACATTTACAGGCGGTACTTTTGCTACAACCGGTGATCTAAATAAAGATGGTTTTACTGACCTTGTATTAGTTCATGCTAACAGGATAATTCAGGTTTTTTTAAATACAAAAAATTATCCTTTCTATTTAAATACGCCGGATCAAACAATAGAAGCAGGTCATCAGGATAGAATTACACAAATTGAATTATCCGATATTTATAACACAGGTGGACTAGGTTTGATAATTTCTGATTGGATGAGTCATACAGGTCCTATTATGATTGAAAGCAACCTGAAAGTTGTTAATGCATTAAACTTTAACCCAAAACCCCAGCCTGTAGTAATAAAAGGCGATCTGTATTTTGATGGCACATTTTACAGACCAAGGATTACAGTTAATACCAATAAAAAGGAAAAAGACTACCAAACCTATGCTTATGCAAAATTTAACAGAGAAACAGGTCAAACTTCTGGTTTTTTCCTGAATTCAGATGTATATATTGATTATTCAGAATATGTTTTACCGGGCGGTGCCGGACCTGACTGGAACAGATATTATTACGTGCAGCAAATCGATCAAACTAATCAAATATCTGTTAATTCTAATCAGGTTAATTTTATGGTCGGTTCACAGGGTACAGGCTGTGCTGGTTGTGAAGGGGGTGATATGCCGAATACAAATAATAGTTTAATTATACCCGATAAATATCTGACGACAAATTTTCCAAATCCTTTTAACCCGGTGACAAAAATTTATTATACATTACCTGTTTCAGGTAATGTTAAAATAGAAATTTACGATTTAATTGGTCAAAAAATTCAAACACTTCAAAATGATTATAAAGATATTGGCAGTTATATAGTGGAATTTGACGGTAGTAATTTATCAAGCGGTTTATATTTTTACAGAATCGAATCAAATAATTATATTGTAACAAAAAAAATGCTTCTGATAAAATAAACTTATTAATTTATTAAGGGAACGGTGAAATACCGTTCCCTTATTAGTCCACTTAATATACTACAAAACCTTTTATTTGAATTTTTTTTAACGTATCATATAGCTAAATTTGCCTGCTAATTAACCTGATTACAGTATATAAATCACGGAGATATGTTAATTTTTGACTAACAGGCTTAAAGATATAAAACTTATAGTTATAGATATTGACGGCACTCTGGTTGACCAGCAGGGTAATGTTGGTGATAAAACACTGAAATTAGCCAAAGAGCTTAAAGATCAAAAAATATTCTGTACACTTTCCTCCGCAAGGTCATTTCATTACTCAGCACATATTGCCGAAGAAATGGGAATTGAGATTCCGTTTGTAACACTTGACGGCGCTTTAATTAAAGGCTTAAACGGCGAAGCCGTTTTTAAAGGTGTAATTAAAGATTCATTTGTTCACAAAGCAATAGCACTTGCAGAAGATAATTACGGAAAGATAACAATGTGCGATGAACATAACCTTTTTGTTACACCGAATAACTCAATTGTAAAAGAATATACAAAGCTTTCAGCTCCAATAAAGGAGATCAATGATTTTACAGGGATAAGCGACATACTGGAAATATTAATATACTGTGAAGACAAAGCCAGCATGAAACATATTAAAAACAGCTTTAGCTTTTTTGAAAGGCTTGATGTAAATTTAAGTGTCACCAAATCTCCGCGCAACGACTATTACCTGCTGACAATAAAAAAGAAACACAGCAACAAGCTTGAAAGCGTTAAACGGCTGGTTAAACATCTGGGCTTTACCAAAAAGCAGGTTGCTGTTATTGGTGACTGGCATAATGATATGCCGCTTTTTGATTTCGGGGCATACAATATTGCCGTGCAGAATGCAATCCCCGAATTAAAAAGGAAAGCCGATTATGTTACAAGCTCAACAAATAATGAAGATGCTGTAGGCGAAGTGCTGGAGCTTGTTAAAACCCACGCACAGCATAACTAAAATAGATTTCATTTATCCAAATTTTTTTTGATATTTGCCTTACAAACAAATCATTTCTTAATAACTTCAGTAAAACAGGCAGATTTTGGGTAAACCAAAATGTATCGGAATTTTAGGCGGCGGGCAGCTTGCAAGAATGTCTTTATTTGCAGGCAAACGAATGGGTTTTGATATTGCCGTACTTGAAAAAGAACCGGGCTCGCCGGCCGGACAGCTTACTCACCTGGAATTTACCGGAACCCCTGCCAATAAAACGATCCTCAATAAATTTGCAGCCAGCACGGATGTAATTACTCTTGAAAATGAATTTATAGATTACAGGATACTTGAATACCTTGAAGCGCTGGGGAAAAAAGTATTTCCTTCATCTGGCACAATCTCCCTGATACAGGATAAGCTGATACAGAAGGAAACTCTGAAAAAGAATAATATCGCTGTTCCTGCGTTCACAGCTGTTGACCATAAAACGGATTATGAAAAAACTGCTGCACTGCTTAAGCTGCCGTTCGTTCTTAAATCCAGGAAAATGGGTTATGACGGTTACGGTAATGCGCTGGTAAAAAATAAAAAAGATTTTGAAAAAGCATTCGATAAGCTTACTCACAGGCATTCAAAGCTTATGGCAGAGGAATTTGTAAAATTCACCAAAGAGCTTGCTGTTATGATTGCCAGAACACGAAAAGAAACTGTAATATACCCCGTAGTTGAAACAATACAGAAAGATCATATCTGCCATACCGTAATTGCTCCGGCTGAAATTAAAAAAAATTTGTATGATAACTCACGTAAAGCTGCTCTTAGCTCTGTAAAAGCTGTAAAAGGATACGGGTTATTTGGCATAGAATTATTCCTGACAGCAGAGGGGAAAATACTTGTTAACGAAATGGCTCCCCGGCCCCATAATTCAGGGCATTACACCATCGAAGGCTGTATAACATCACAGTTCGAAAATCACATCCGTTCTGTACTTGGTTTACCGCTCGGTTCTGCAGATATGGTAAAACCGGCAGCCGTTATGATAAACCTGCTGGGCAAAACAAACCAAACCGGTGAAGTTAAAAATTATAACAAAGCATTAGAGGAAAAGAACTTACATCTTCATATTTACGGAAAGAAATCCTCACGCAAAGGCAGAAAGATGGGACATATAACGATAATTGGAAATAACCACAGTAAAATTTTTAAAGCAGCATTAAATACAGAAAAGAAAATAATTATTTAATAATTTATTTTCAGTTTTTTTTGCTTGTCTTTCCTGCGCCGTGTCTGCCGAAACAACAGTGCAGGCAGAAAAGCAGGTCACGAAGTGCGTTTTTAAATCTTTAATGTTTACATTTTTTTGTCATTCCTGCGAAAGCAGGATCTTTAACGATAGATCAAAAATTTATGAACGACTATATTTTTTATGTCTACCTTCTCGCTAGTAAAAAAGATGGTGTTATTTATACAGGAGTAACAAATAATCTTATAAGAAGGGTTTATGAGCATAAACATAATTTAAATGATGGTTTTACTAAAAGTTACTTCGTAAAAAGACTTGTGTATTATGAGGAGTATAATTATATAGATGAAGCAATAGCGCGGGAAAAATGCATTAAAAGATGGAAAAGAGACTGGAAAATAAAGTTAATTGAAGAGAAAAATCCAGAATGGAAAGATTTATATTATGATATAGGTGGCAAAGAATTTGAAATGGAAATGAAACTGTAAGAAAATAATTTTATAAATAGAAGAAACAAAAACAAGATTCCTGCTTTCGCAGGAATGACAAAGATATAATATGAAACTAAAACCAATTATCGGAATAATAATGGGAAGCGATTCAGACCTTCCCACTATGCAGGAAGCTGCAAATGTTTGTGAAGAGTTCGGTGTGCCGTATGAAATTAAAATTACTTCGGCGCACCGCACGCCGCGTTTTATGGCAAGTTATGCTGAAGGAGCTCATAAACGCGGGATAAAAATTATCATTGCCGGCGCAGGCGGCGCTGCTCATTTACCGGGTATGGCAGCTTCCCACTCGCCGCTGCCGGTTATCGGTGTACCCATAAGGTCAAAAGCTCTTGAAGGCATTGATTCACTGCTTTCAATAGTTCAAATGCCTGCGGGAATTCCGGTTGCAACTGTTGCCATTGGTAACGCAAAAAATGCAGGTCTGCTTGCAATGGAAATACTTGCAATCAGCGATAAAAAACTTTTCAGGAAAGTACAGCTTTATAAAAAAGAAACTTGAAAAGGAATCACTTGCAAAAAATAAAAAATTAAAGAAAAACTAACAACTCTAACTATAATTAAATGCCGTGTATACGGTATTCACAAATAGCTCTTATTAGTTAATCTTTGAAATACTAATTTTTTGTTTTAATTATTAGTTACATTTTCCATATATTTGAACTCTGTTAAATTTAATTTGTATATGAATAAATCTGTTATTTATATTGCTTTATTGGCAGTAATATTTTCATTAATATCGTTCACCGGATGCACTAAAAAAAAGTGAATCTGAATTAAAAACGTGAAAAAGATTCGCTTGAACAGGCACAATATGATGAAATTATCAGGGAGCTTATCGACTCAAACCTGATAAGATACAGGGACAGCACCGATGTTTACGGAACCGGTAATTTTGATTACAGGGATTCACTTGAATCATACCACAGAGGTTACAGCATACCCCGCGACAGTATTTACAAAGTATGGAATACCCAGGCTTTTAAAGAGCTCAATGAAATCATCAAGAAAAATCCTGTTGATCCGGGACCGTATCTTGACAGGGGAAATCACTTCCAGAATATTAAGTTCTACAGGGAAGCAATTTCTGATTACAATGAATATATAAGGCTTAACCAGTTTAATCACTCCGCCTACATGAACAGGGGCAATGCTTACGAAAGATTCAAGATATATGATTCAGCAATGGCTGATTATAATATGGTATTATTCCTAAAGCCTGATGATACTATAGCTAATTTCAACAAAGGTAACATATACGATATACTTGGCAAACCTGACTCAGCAGTATTGCAGTACGATACAGTAGTTATAAAGGATCCAAGGCTTGCCAAAGGATATTACAACCGCGGCACATCATATCTGGCGCAGAGAAAATTCAAGGAAGCAGCACGCGACTGGGAACAGGCAATACTGCTTAACCGTACTTATGAAGCAGAGCTTAGGCCAAAAATTAACCGTATAAAACCTCTCATCAGGTAAACGGTAATAATTATAACACTTGAATATTTTTAATATTATTTAAGTGGGGAAATAAAAAAAGGAATGGCATAAATGCCATTCCTTTTTTGTTTTTAAACTATTGAAATTTTACTCGCGGTAAACTGACCACTTGCCTGTTGTCTTCACATCAAGTATATAAGCTGTAGTTTCGGGAATATCAAGCTCTTTTTTTCCTTTAAAATCTCCGGTTCCTTCCGCCAATACTGCAAAAAGTGTTCCGTCATTTTTCAGAAGAGATATCTTAAATGTACCTGTACCCTGGTGCATAATATCAAATGTTGCAGGACCTTTGATAAGATCGTGCATTTGGTTTTTATCTCCCTCAAATATTTCTGCTATCCTGTACTGGTCTTTGTTAATATCTGCAGTATCTTTAGGCTGAACTTTATAATTATCCACAAATGTATCTTTCTTTTTGCTTCCGCAGCCGGATAAAACTAAAACTATAATAATTAAGACCGGAAATGCTGATTTTATTAAATTTTTCATCGTTTTTCTAACTTTTTTACGGTATTACAAGTAATTTTATATTTTTCTAAACTTACTATATAAAATACTAAAATTTAACTTAAATATGCTATATAAATATTTAATTATCATCTTATTATTATCAGCCTTAATAATAGGCTGTGCAGGCAGAAATCCCGAAGAATCAGCAAAACATCTTAAATCAGGAATAGAGCTTCAGAACAAAGGTAAACTTGATGAAGCATTAAACGAATACACCAAAGCAATAGAGCTTGATAAAAAAAACCAGACCGCATGGTATCACCGCGGAGTGCTTCATATTTCACGAAACAACTTTCCCAAAGGAATAGAAGACCTGGGTGAAGCCATTGATATTGCGCCGGATACGGCAAGATTTTATGATGCCAGAGGTTTTGTGTATATCACCACAAATGAATACGGCAAAGCGATGGAGGATTATGAGAAAGCTGTGGAAAAAGATCCCAAAAATGCAGTATATGTGAACAGGCGAGGTTATGTGTATGCACTGTTAAAAGACTATATTACTGCCGTTAAAGATTACAACAAAGCAATAGAGCTTAACCCAAAATTTGAAGATGCATATTCAAACCGCGGGTTCGCATACTTAAGCCTTAACAAATATGAAAATGTTGTCAGCGATTTTACAAAAGCTATCGAGCTTAATCCCAACCGCGCAGTATACTACAATACACGCGGTTATGCTTATGCAAATCTAAAACGGCTGTTTGATGCACTGCCAGATTATGATAAGGCTGTACAGACTGATTCCGGTTTTACCGATGCATATATAAACCGCGGTTATGTTTTTCTGAACACAGCGCAGTACCAGTTTGCGCTCGAAGATTTTGATAAGGCAATTAAGCTTGGTAATACAAATGCATTGAACTATAATGCAAGAGGTTTTGCGTTTTCAAACCTCAGGAAGTATCCGCAGGCAATTAATGATTTCACAAAAGCAATTGAGCTTGACCCGAACTTAACCGATGCATATGTTAACAGGGGTTTTGCGTATTTTAATTCAATGGATAAACCAAATGCGCTTAAGGACTGGCAAACAGCGGTGAGCCAGAAACCGGCACTGGATAGCTCGCTGAAGAGCTATATGGAAAAAGCTTCAAAATAAAACATAGAAAATCAGCTTCAAAATATATTTACCTCCGTAAGGGCAGCAAACTATTGCTGCCTTCTTTTTTTAGTTCTGCGATAAAAAAAAGGGCAGCCTGCGGGCGGCTGTCCTTTCTGATTAATTATGTAAGGATGGTAATTATTACCAATCTTTAAAACGGCACTTCATCAAATGATGTTACCGAAAGCTTTGCAAGCTCAGGTACACGTACAGCCTTCCGCGGCTTTACTTCTGTATGAACCGGCTGCGTGCTGTTAAGCTGCGAGCGGTCTATTAAAAGCAGCGACCTTGCTGGATTTTCATCCAGGTGAAGAAGGAAACTTTCAGCCCAGCATTCAAGCGCTCTTGTAAGATTTTTCCTGTGTTCTGTATCTTTTGATGAAAATATTTTTTCCCATGAGCTGTCATCACACTCACCTGCTTCATAGCTTACAAAACCGGTATAAATTTCAAAATAATCTTCGCCAATGGTAAAAGAGCTGTAATCAAGTCCGCCCCCCGGAAGATGTGTGTTGGCTGAAATATCGATATAGCCGGTAATTCTTCTTTGCGGAAAGCTTTCAAGCGCATAATAAGCTTTTACCAGAGAGTTGAACTTAACAGATGACACATTGAATTTATCCGAATGCATGATAAGCTCCCTTATTACATTTCTGCATATATTTGCAGCCAGCGCAGCAGGCTGGTTTATCCTTATAAGCTTTTTTGAATTTATTCTGTTTTCCATTTTTGTATTCCTAACCGGTATTTAATTATTTATAATGAAGAAACTATCAGGCTTAATATCACAAAGAATGCCGAAAGTGTTAAAGTGAATGCAATTAAACCGCGTTCATGCTGCATTCTTTTTTCTACTCTCATGTCTTCCACAAAATTTTTAAGTGATACCATTTTATTTCTCCTTTGTGATACTTTAATTATTTACTTACACTGCAAATATATGTTCCCGGTTCCCCCTATGTGTATCATTAAATGATACTTTTCAAAATACCGGTTAACTTTCAAATTCTTTAATTTTAAACTGTTTTTTGGGTTTTTTGGTATTCATTAAGTCAAATTCCCCTCTTGAGAGGGGTGACACGCCAAATGCGTGTCGGGGGGTGTCTTTTATTGTATTAAATTCTCCCCTGTTTTATCCTAAAATTGCTTTTATTTTACGGTTTATGTTAGACTTCAGAATAAAATTCAAGCGCCAGATCGAAATACTCGGGCTTTGCCTCTCAAAAAGCTATGAGGGACTGACACTCAGCGATCTTGCTGAAAAATTTGGTGTGGAAGAGCTTACTATTAAACGCGATCTTAACGATTTGCGCGCATCCGGAATTTCAATTCACTCGCAAAAAGGATTCGGCGTTGTGCTGGATAAAAAGCCTTCGGCAGAAAAGATTCGCGAGCTGATCAAACAATACAGCGCATTAATTACAACGGGCAGCTTTATAGATAAATCAACTGCCCTTCTGGTCACCCGGCTTAAAGAAGAAGCGCTTGCAAATATGGTAGTACTGCAGACCTGCATCGATTCAAACACGATGGCTGTAATTGATTACGAAAAGGATGCTGATATTTATGAGCGTTCGCTTGAAATTTCTCCGCTGCTTATTTTCCAGGCAGATAACTACTGGCGGCTGCTTACGCTAAATGAAGGCAGGATAAAACAGTTCCTTATGAATAAAATAATCCACGCAAAACCATCACCAAGAACATTTAAGCCCGTTGCAAAGGATAAAATTGAGGACCTGTTCAAGCATTCATTCCGAAGCTGGATAGGTGAAGATACATATAATATCAAGCTCTCGTTTTCATCATACTGGGCTGACAGGCTTAAGCCCAAGCAATTGCTTGATTCCGAAACTTTCCGCACATTGCCCGGCGGCTCAATTGAATATACTGCTACGGTAAACTCGCTTGATGAAATAGCCGGGTGGATTGTAACACGCGGCGAAGGCGTATTAGTAATCGAACCCCCTGAGCTTAAAGAAAAAGTAATCAGTCTGGCAAAAGGCGTACTGAAGAATTATAAATAATTTGAAAAGTAATATCCTTCATATTATTCTCACGATCCTTATTTCAATTGTATGGCTGGCTAACGGACTTTTTGCAAAGGTACTTGGATTTGTACCGCGACACCAGGAAATTGTTGCACGGATACTTGGCAGTGATATTTCATTTACAGCAATAAAAATTATCGGTGTGCTGGAAATTTGTATGTTCATCTGGGTAATATCACGGAAATACACCAAACTTTGCGCTGTTATTCAGATAGTAACTGTAATTACAATGAATATTATTGAATTTTTTCTAACCCCTGACCTGCTGTTGTTTGGCAGGTTTAATATTGTTATAGCGCTGATATTTGTTTTCATCATCTATTTAAATGAATTCATAATTAAACCAAAAATCCAATAAGACCAAAGCTTAATGCTTTCACTTAAAGATCATCCATTCCCCGTTGAGACATTTTTTGAGAACTCGCTTGTGCTTACATATGCAGCTCCAAAAGAAGAACTGCTGAAGTATATACCACAATGCCTTACGCTTGATACTTACAAAGATAAATGGGCATTCATAGCTGCAGCTATGGTTAAAACAAAGAGGCTTCGCCCTAAAGGTTTGCCTAAATTGATTGGCAATGATTTTATACTGATTGGCTACCGGGTATTTGTAAGATTCCGAACAAAAGCGGGTAAAAACCTGAGAGGTTTGTATATACTGGGCTCACAGACAAATAAAAAGAAAATGGAGTTTTGGGGAAACATTTTCACCCACTACAATTACTCTACAACAGATATTGAATTTACAAAAAATGGCAATATAGTTGAAGTTTATTCGGAGAGATCAGGGCTTGATGTAAAAGTAAAATGCGGTTTAACGGAAGCAAAGCTTCCGAACAGCTCGCCGTTTGAAAACTGGACTGATGCAAGGAAATTTGCGGGTCCGCTGCCTTTTACATTTACCGTTAACGAAGATAAAAAGGAAATTTTAATTATTGAAGGTGTCCGCAGCAACTGGAAACCTGAACCGGTTGAAATAATAAGCGAAAACATTAAGTTCATAGAGTCAAAAAAAATAAACGGTTTGATACATGCAAATGCATTTATGATAGAGAATGTACCGTATTACTGGAAAAAAGGACGGAAGGAATTATATTCCTGATGCAGAGAAAAGCATTCACCGGGGTGTGGAATATCATACGGTTCAACTGGCATTTTTATGCTGTTTCTGTTCCGCTGATAATAGCAACTTTTTACTTTTCAGGTTATTTAAACGGATTATTATATCTTGTGTTCATTACCGGAGCAGTTATTGCAGGCTTAAGCATATTAATTTCACTTTTTGTTTCGTGGTACATTTATGATCGCTCAAATCTTTATTCATTAAATTGGCTTGAAGGACTGAATCTGCCTGCTGCAATAAATATTGCTAACATTAATGCAGGGTTTGATGAAACCAGTGAATTACTGAAAAATAAATATCCGCAGTCATCGCTTGATGTATTTGATTTTTATGATCCGAATAAACATACAGAAATATCAATTGAGCGTGCGCGCAGGGCTTACCCGCCTTACCCGGGAACGTTAAGTATAAATACCGTTAACCCCGG
>LLZO01000360.1 GCA_001567545.1 Candidatus Tepidiaquacellales bacterium OLB5 | reverse complement strand
TAACCAGAACCATCTTCTTTGTATCAACATACTCGCCTGCTCGCAGTGAATAATAATACATACCGCTTGAAAGTCCTGTGGCATTAAAATCAGCCTGGTATTCGCCCGCAGTTAATTGTCCGTTTACAAGAACGCTTACTTCTCTTCCCAGCATGTCATAAACCCTGAGTGAAACATATTCGTTATTGGGAATTGAGAAATTAATTTTTGTTACCGGGTTAAACGGGTTTGGATAGTTCTGCGCCAAGCTGAAATCCTTTACAACACTGCTTATTTGCTGAATACCGATGAATGTCGGTGTACAAGCCCTGAAATCCTGTTCAATAAAAAATGCCGGGTTTGATACCAATTCTGCCCGCAATCTAACATGACCAGCTCCAGGTTGATATTGAAGACCTCCGTCAAATAAGTAAAAATATACCCAAACTGAATCATCTGAAGAGGACGATGTGTATGTTTCTGTAATTGAACTAACCGAAGTATCAAAACATGCAACAAAATTACAAATAGAAGTACCTGTTAATCTCCAGCCGGCAGTTAAATCATTTATTGTTCTTGTTAATTTAATTTGCTGTGAACCAGTTTGAACCTTAAGTAATGCAAGGCATTTTATTTCATAATGTCCGCCGGAAGAATCTCCGACAACCTGTGCAGGGGAAATTCTCTCGAAAGTAAATTGTGAAAATGTATAACTTGAAATAAAAATAAACGCTGCTGCTAAAAAGATTTTTCTCATATTCTAAATTAAATTTACAGCAAATTTATATGAATTCTAAACTAAAATCAATTTAATTTAAAGGCTATTTTAATTAACGTAAAACCCTATTTTTTCTAAATTAATGTTAATATTCAATATACCTTTTTATCCTTTTTAGATGCCCAGTATTCAAATACGTCAACACACTCCTTTTTCATAAAATCTGGTATAATTTCAACATTACTAAGTCCAAGCTCTTTAAGCAAAAGATTGGTAATTTTCAGCTCGTTAAAGGAAAAACATCAATCAAATATTTTTCACTTTATATCATATTAATTTCTGATATTAATCATATTATTTCGCGGGGAGGCTAATATATTAGTATTAAATAATTTAACAAAAGAACTGATAGATAATAAACATATTTATTGCCATATAACAAAAGAAAATTATAATCTGTTTAATTTTTAAAGAAAGTATTAATTTAAATACAAATAAACATGAAAATAAAAATCTTTTTATTGGTATTTTTGATTTTTGTGATTTCATCATTATTTTTAAGCACAAGTGTGAGTGCACAGGATATTGACCGTTTTAATGTAAAAGTACTGGAAAATATGAGTGAAGACCCTGCAGCTAACGTTTGGGTATTGTTGAAACAAAATGGGATTACAATGTATTCAGGTTTGACCAATACTTCAGGTTATGCAACATTTAACCCGCAAAATGGGACTTATGATATTTATGCATATTATCCGGAGATTCCTCCTAATGTTGTACAGTCAGCACAAAAACTTGGGCATATAATCAATGGACCGGAAACAGTAAAGTTACAATTAGGTCCGCCATATAAAGATTGATTAAATTACCTGTTAGGTCAGTTATTGATCTGTCAGATTTATATTTTTTCCTTCAAAAAAGTTTTATTTATGATGTAAATGAAAATAATTGCATTGTTAAT
>LLZO01000359.1 GCA_001567545.1 Candidatus Tepidiaquacellales bacterium OLB5 | reverse complement strand
CTGAGCTTTGAAACAAACCGTGAGGTACTAACCGTAACGGGGAATGCTGATAATATCATTACAATTAAGCTCACAAATCCTGTAACATTTTTAATTGATACAGTTAAATTAATTAAAATACTCAGGAAAATAAATTTTGACCTGGTGTATGATTTTGAGTTCTTTACATATTATTCGGCTTTGATTAACAGCCTTATTAAATCAAAATACAGCATTGGGTTTGATAACAAAAAGAACAAGCGTTCACGCCTGTTCACAAAAACTGTGATATTTAATGACCACATCCATACACGCGATAATTTTCTGAATCTGGTAAAAACCGTCTCCCCCTTAAAGGGGGAGATACAGAGGGGGTTATACCTCAGGAATACAATCATCCCGTCCGTTAATTCCCCATACATCGTTATCAACCCCAATGCCAGCAAAATGGCATATGAGCGCAGGCTTCCGGCTGAGTATTTTGTTAAATTAACAGATGCGCTTTCCGCCGACGGTAAATTTAGGATCATACTAACCGGTTCGCATGAAGAAATAAATTATGTATCGTCAATCTATAATACATTAAAGAATAAAGAAAACATTACAAACCTCGCGGGTAAATTAAGTGTAAATGAGTTATTTTCGTTAATCGGCGGGGCAGAATGCCTTATTACGAACGATAGCGGTCCGCTGCATATTGCCTCAGCATTAAACAAGCCTGTGATAGCGTTTTTCGGACCCGAATCACCGGCGCGTTACGGACCCTTAAGCCCCAGACAGCTGGTGTTTTACCGCTCACTTGAGTGCTCACCCTGCATGAGCGTAAGCAACAGCAAAACCGTAAACTGTATATACAGCGAACCCAAATGCATGACCGGTTTTGATATAAATGAGATAGTAAACAGAATTTTTGAATTCATGAAAAAAATATAACACTTCTCCCCCCTCTCCTTTTAGGAGAGGGGCAGGGGGGTGAGGTGTATTTCAGAGAATCCAATGCATGACCGGCATTGATATAAATGAGATAATTTCTAAAACAAAAGTTTTTGTAAATTCACTTTAACCTGAATTATAAAACGTTCTCTTTCATAATTGCCTTTTTTTGAATTGCCACGACCTTTAGGTCGTGGGTAAGGCAGACAAAAAAACCAGGGCTTTAGCCCTGATTTCATAACTTGTTGAACAAAAATTAATCTAATTTCATCATTCGTTTTATTATAATTTTATTTCTTGAAACATCTCACAAATAAAATATTCAAAGATACCTTCATAGTAATGATATCCAACATCATCAACTATGGCGGTATGTTCGTGCTTGCGGTAATGATAACCCGTATGCTCGGTGTAGATGCCCTGGGTGAGTTTACCCTGATCTTTGCTATTACATCAATACTAACCTCTGTAAATGAATTTGGTTTTGCCACATTGCTTGTCAGGAAAATTAATGAAAACCGTAAAAATGTTTTTACCATACTCTATAATGTTAATACATTTAAAATTCTATTTGGAGTAATAATCATAATTATTGCCGCCTTAATAGTTTATTTAATACCGGGTAATGGTTTAAGTATCGCATTAGCTGCTGGACTTGCAATCGTAATTCCAAAATCAATACAAGCTTCGTACGAATCTTCACTGCGTGCTTTAATGAAACAGGTTTTTTCTGCAATTCTCAAAAGCATTAATACATTAATTCAGATAGTACTAGCCTATTTAATGCTTATAAATTCATTTGACCTTTTTTCACTTTTAGTAATGATATTGATAGCGGAAATTTTAACAACCCTAATATTTAAATTTCAGAACAGATTTATTTGGTTAAATATCTTAAATAATAAACATACATCTGTTAGTTTTAGCTTTAAAAAAATAGTTGTGTTACTGAAGGAATCCTGGTTGTTTTTAGCCAATAATTTCTTAACTCTATCCATGCCGAGGATAAATATTCTAATGATAGGATATATTATCTCACAGGCTGCCGCTGGTATTTTTTCTGCAGCATCCCGGATTGTCAGTTCCATCGGACTCCTTTCAGGCGCTCTGTTTAATACATATTATCCCGCACTGATAAATCTTAAGGATAAGCCAAAAGAACAATTCCGGTTTACATCTAAAATTTTAATTTACAGCCTTATTGCCGGTTTACTCATTAACGCGTTAATATATTTTTTAGCAGGAATTATAATTGACCTGACATTTAAAATTGATGAAGCTAAACTTATTCTTAAAATTTTATCCTTTACTGTATTGCCGATTTTATTAAGCTCGGTACTAAAAGCCTTTTTCTATGCGTATTTTAAAGAAAATTATTTATTTATATTATTTGTTATTTGGTGGATTTTTAATGTTATCATAGGATATATATTTATTTATTATGGCGGAATCATCGGTTTTGCGTATTCATCAATAATTACAGAATTCTTATTTTTCGGTATTTTACTTTCAAAATATTACAAAGAAAAAATCAAATTAGATCAGGTAATCGTAAATTGACTTCTGAGAATCAAAATGAAATATTGTTGTTTCATGATAATATCGCTGAATCTTACGATGATATTCTGAACAAAAACAGATTTTCGGAAATTTTAAGGCCCCTATTCCAGAATATATTAATTCAAAACATACAACATGGGAATAGGATTCTGGATCTTGGCTGTGGCACCGGGGAAGATGCTTTATTCCTTGCAAAAAAAGGATTTAGCGTTACCGGTGTGGATATCTCTCAAAAAATGATAGAAATAGCAGAAAAAAAAGCTGTTACTAAAGATTATAATGAGAATTTACAATTCTTTTGCAGTGATATGGAAATCTTTATAATTGAAAATACAAACAAATTTGACGTTATATTTTCGAACTTTAATGCAGTTAATTATGTAAGAGATCTTAATTCATTTTCAGCAAATGCCTCAACTGCACTTAACGAAAATGGAAAATTAATATTTACCGTTTTAAACAAATTAAGTATTTCCGAAGTTTTCTATAATTTCCTAAGGCTTAATTTTAAAAAGTCATGGGAAGCAGTATTTAACAGGAAGCGGTTACTGTTAACAGATCTGAATATATTTTTTCCGGGTACCTTTGTTGATTTTTTTAAAGATCATTTTAGAGTAAAACGGATTACTGGTATTGGAATATTCATTCCTCCTCACAATTTAACGGGTATGTACAATAAGCTTAGATTTGCCATACCATTCCTGCTCTGGCTTGAAAAGCTAATATCTTCTGTCTTTCCGTTTTATTGTTTATGCGATCATTACATAATTGAAATGCAAAAGAAATGAATTTATTTAAGAAACTTAAAAATAAACTTAAAAGGGTATATTATAGCTACACCATTGGCGATTATATGAGAGTATCTTATTTATCTCCCAGGCAAGTTGTGTTGGTAACTGCAAGATTTAACGGAAAAGATAATATCATTCCGGTAGATTGGCATATACCGTTATCGTTTTCGCCAAAACTATATGCCGTTTGTCTTGAAAGTAACAACTATACTTCAGAAATGATATCATCATCGGGTTGTTTCGCAGTTAATTTTATATCTTCTGAATTTGAAGAAAAAGTATTACAATGCGGCAGAATTTCAGGAAGAGAAATTGATAAATTCGCTTTAACCGGTTTACTAAAAATAGAAGCTGCTAAAATCAACGTGCCGATTCTCAAAGATTCAATCGGGTATTTGGAATGTAAACTTGAAGATAAAATAGTTACTGGTGACCATACTTTGTTTATAGGAAAAGTCGTCAGAGAAAAGACCGATGTTCAAAAAACACGTTTGTATCA
>LLZO01000358.1 GCA_001567545.1 Candidatus Tepidiaquacellales bacterium OLB5 | reverse complement strand
CACCGCCTGTTGGATTAACATGGCAGCTCTGGCATTTTTCACCTGTATAAGCCGCAAACTTTGGATATGAATGAAGAGATGCAGTGAATATGAAAAACATTACAGCAAAAACAGCAAATGAAAGTATTTTTGTTTTCATAGGTTTACCGTTTGTTTGTAAATTAGTTAATTAGTTGCTCAATATCTTTATTTTTTTATAAAAATGCAAATAAGATATATTTACAGCAAATTATCGTATATCATATAAAGAAAAACCTGCAAGGTTTTTAAAACCCTGCAGGTTTGAAAAATGCATTTTTGCCTTTTTAATTTTGTCTTTTTACTTTAGCAATACCATCTTCTTCGTATCAGCAAAACCATCAGCTTCTAACATATAAAAATACATCCCACTGGCAAAATTCGTACCATCAAACTGAACTTCATAACTCCCAGCTTGTTTATATTCACTTAAACTGAATACTTCCCTTCCAAGTATATCATATATCTTTATCGATACATTTACATCTTTCGGAATTTCGTATTTGATATTAGTTACAGGGTTAAACGGATTCGGATAATTCTGCAATAACCTGAACTGCTTAGGTGTATTGTTATTTGAATAGTTGCTGGATTTGATATCTTCACCCGTTACCAAGGAAAGAATATCCATTTTGTGATTCTCATAGTTGTATGAGCCTGATGAGTTATCACCCTGTATCATATTCTCCAGACATAGCTTGTTTAAAAGAGCGTGCATGCCTTTTGAGTTATTCTGGTTTGACTGATATATTGTGTTATAATCATTTGCTGCATCTTCAACATTACCCTGTTTAACTTTTGATTTTATTACAAAATCCTCTGCAAGTTCTCTGGATTCATTTGGATACACTGAATTTGATTTAATCGAATTATAATATGTTTGTATGGTTTGATAATCAGAACTTGATGCTTGTGATTTTTCAAGGCAGTTGAATATTCTTGAAAGAGATACAGGGGCATATGATGAAGTCTTGTAACTGCTTACTACTTCCTTGTAATGTGTAACTGCATCTGCATAATTTGCTGACATTTCTTCCGTGTATGCCTGCATGAACAGGTCTTCGGGTGTGGAGTTATCACCAAATGATTTTGTGAATACCGTATCATACATACCCCAGCCTAATGAGTTTAGTTCTGTTCCGTCTGTTGAGGGTAAGGTTGAGCCGTCAAACGGATCGCTGTAATTTACATTTCCGCCGGATATATCAAATAATGATGATTGGGGAGGATTATCATACCAGTAATTTATCTTGGCGTTTACTGTTGTATAAGCAAATGTAAAGTTACCGTTCATGTAATCTGAGCCGTTTACTGTTATTTTGTTATAACCTGAATCCATCAATGGATAACAATCAGCAAAGGCTATACCGCTGTTTGATGGATTTCCAGATATTGTATTATTGCCGCCAAGCCATCTTAAAGTGCTGCCTGATACAACAGGCTTCATTACAGGGTATGAATTTGAAGCAAGATCAATATTCTTTACATAAGCGTTACTTAGAGTATTTTTAAGCATATATGGTGATGAATATGAACCGTAAACTGACTTCTGGAAGTTATTTACAGTATTATATTCAATTGTACCATTCGAGTTATCTAAATATATCCCTGTACCTGAATTGGTTGAACCAGTTATGGTATTTCTGCCGATATATTCAGATGATTGAAGTAATGAAATACCTGTAGTAACATAACTTATGTTATTATCTGCAATAACTACTCCGTTAGTTGGGCAGTATTCAGCTATAATACCTGATGTAAATCCACCAGAGCCGGTTTTTTCAGAATTACAGTCTTTAATCAGAACATTATAGCTGTTATTAACATAAACATAGTTCAGTAAATCAGAACTTGTCGAGTTTTTTGGGTGA
>LLZO01000357.1 GCA_001567545.1 Candidatus Tepidiaquacellales bacterium OLB5 | reverse complement strand
CTCGCAGATGTTGGCGAGCCGAAGGCATAAAAGCAATCTCATGAGTTAATATTCCGTTAGTTCTGAGGAACTGACGGAAGCAGGAAATTTACTATGTATTTTGCTTGTTTTGTACAGGGTCATTGTTAGTTAAACTATCTATAATTTGCTTTAGCCCTAATTGTTATCTTCATTTAATAAAAGAGCTTTAGCGCCTTGAAGCTCTTGCTTTTCCTTCTCTGATATTTTAGGATAACCCAGATTCAATTTCTCCAAAGTACCAACAATAATATCACCTACAGCAGCGCGCATGAACCATTTCCTATCTGCCGGTATTATGTACCAGGGAGCATATTCAGTCGATGTATTTTCTATAGCATCCTCAAAAGCTTTCATGTATTTATCCCAGTTTTGGCGTTCTTTAACATCGCCTGCGCTGAATTTCCAGTTCTTTTCAGGCTCTTCTATTCTTGCTAAAAAACGCTTTTTCTGCTCTTCCTTTGAAACATGCAGAAAAAACTTAATAATAACTGTTCCGGCTTCGCTTGCCTGCATTTCAAAATCATTTATGATATCAAAGCGTTTTTTCCAGAATTTTTTATCTATTTTATCAAGTGAATCAATTCCCGGTATGTTTTGACCAAGAATATACTCAGGGTGAACCCTAGTAACCAGCACCTCTTCGTAATGAGAGCGGTTAAAAATAGCTATCATTCCCCTTTTTGGCATTTCTTTATTAATACGCCAAAGAAAATCATGCTCAAGCTCCTCAACTGACGGCTGTTTAAAGCTGGTTACATTGCATCCCTGCGGATTTACGCCAGTCATAACATGCTTTATTGTGCCATCCTTGCCCGCCGCATCCATTGCCTGTATAACAACCAGCAATGAATAGGTATTCATTGCATACAGCATATCCTGAAGCTCAGAAAGCCTCTGTATATCCTTTGCCAGCATCTCTGAGGCATCTTCTTTATCTTTAAAGTGCGCTGTATATTTTGTATTGAATTCACCCAGGTTTACCCTGCTTCCCGGTTTCACAAGCAGGTTTGGGTCTTTTCTGAAATTATTATCTGTAGAATTGTTTCCCATATATATAATATTTATTTTTCGTAGAATTTATCGTAATACTTTTTCAGCATACCCGGTTTCAGTTTTCCTTCATTGTTTAATCGAAGTAAATAATCCCTGAATATTTCATTTCTGCTGTTATACCCTGTTTCTTTCATTAATTTATACAATACAACAGCCAAAACATGTATCTCTTCATCAGATTCCTTCCATCTTGCACCTGCATCTTTGGCTATGCCTAATTTTTCATTGATCATCTGATCCAATGCCTGCACACAGTCTTCCTCAAATAAACCATCCATAGTATTATAGCCAAGTGATTTGTTATGATTGTTCACTTTATCCATAAAAAACTTATCACTGCTGAATGAATTTATGTAATCCCTCAGCTCCTTATCATTTTTATAATCATACGGCGGATGCATCATTTCATGGGCAGCTGTCCTAACAGTAATTTCAAACGGCCAGTAAATAGCTGAAATAAACCGCATTCCCGTTATTTTAATGCCGTGAGGCATATTGTAATGAAGCATATAAACAGTGATAGTATCGCTTGGCAGCTTAAAGCCAAGGAAATATTCATTTTCCTTTATAACATCGTATTTATCTATTCCTGAATTAACTTTGTTTATTGCTGAATCAACCTTAGGCTTAATATTTTCCGTCCAGTAATTTTTAAACCCGCTATCCAGTAAATAGTTCAGAACCACAAGCAGTTCCTGCTTGATGCCGGTAAATGTTTCCCAGCTTTCATCATCATAATAAGGGGTTTTTTCGAAATTACTCTTTAGCTCTGCGGGATCTTTTACTGCATTTATCATGTCATCAATATCATTACCTTCTATTGCAGAAAAATACAGGCAAAGCCAGGCAGAAATTATAATATTTTTATCAAGCTTAAGCTTTTTGTAAAGGGAATCAATTGCAAGCTTTGCTTCCGGTGTTATTTTTTCCAAAAACGGATTAGGTTCGTTCTTATAAAAATCCTTATAAAACGTATCACCTGTTAAAAAATTAAGATAGCAGCAAAGGTCATATTTTAATGAAGGTTCAATTTTCCAGTTAGTCATATTTTGAGGATATATAAAATTAATTATCAATAACAGGCTTAAAGCTATAATTTTACAGTTCATTTTCTTTCCAGAAGTGCAAGCCTGATACCAAGCCCTGCATAAACACTTGCAGTGATCCATTTAAACAACATTGAGTTTTCCAGCTTTTTACGGGCAAATTGGCCTGCCCTGCCGGCAGTCAAAGCTACAAGGATATTGACAATAGTCCCGTTGAAGTTGAAGATCAGCCCCAGTATTATTATCTGCAATACAAAATCAGAACCCGGGTTTACAAACTGCGGCAGGAAAGCCAGAAAGAACAGCGCAACTTTCGGGTTTAGAATATTCGTCAGGGCAGCCTGTATAAAAACAGAATGCATTTTTTTGGGATTATTTTTTTCTCCGGATTCAGTTTTCTTTTTACTGAATATTATTTTTATTGCAAGATAAAACAGATAAGCTGCACCTGCATACTTTATGATTTCATATGCAGCGGGAACAGCCATTAATATTGCAGTTAATCCGAAAGCAGCTGTAAGCATATGGAATATGCTGCCTGCGGCAATACCAAAGGCTGAAATTATTCCTGTCTTTGTTCCCTCTGTTACACTGCGGGTAATTATAAACATCATATCAGGTCCCGGGGTGATATTAAGTACCAGCCCGGCAGCAATAAAAAGCAGCAGGTCATTTAATTCAGTCATTAACTATTCAGTTAAATTCTTTAATCTTTCTTTTTCGGTATCTTCAAACCATGCATCATTTTTAAGCAGGTCGTATGCGCGTTTAAACCATGGTATTGCTTCGGTTTTATTGCCTTTATCCAGCCAGCACTCGCCTATTTCCTTATATACATAACCGTCTTCATCCAGACCTTTTTCCTTCAGCCAGCCGGCAAGCTCAGTCTGCATGTTTAATGATTCATCAATACGTTTTAATGAACGCAGTGTCCGTGCAACACACCATTTGGCAATTCCCAGCTCTGTGCCGGAGTTCCTTTCAGTATGCCACACTACATTCCTTTCAAACAGGTTTAAGGCTTTTTCAAACTCATTCATATCATGATAGGTCCACCCGGTATTGTTATATAATGCTCCAAGCCAGCCCTTAGCCTTATCATCCCCTGTTTCTTCCGCCATTTTAATGGCAAGCTCGTTCCACTTAAGCGATTCATCCCCTTTATCAACTATCCCAAGCATATGAACGGCGTCTATTGCAAGATTATCCTCCCCGTATTTATCTGCCTGC
This sequence comes from Candidatus Tepidiaquacellales bacterium OLB5, assembly GCA_001567545.1. Taxonomy (GTDB): domain Bacteria; phylum Bacteroidota; class Ignavibacteria; order Tepidaquicellales; family OLB5; genus OLB5. The sequence goes on along the minus strand of LLZO01000357.1, from coordinate 5,203 downwards.
TGGTATGCAGCAAGGAAAAGCTCACGGGCTTTTTCCAGCTCGCCGGCTGAATTATACGTTCTGCCCCGCTCAAGCATATATCGTACCCTTGGCACAATGTGCTCTGCGCGGATAATTTTCATTGCCTTATCAAGTAACTCATGTGCCTCGTCAAATTTTTTCCTCAGGCTGTAAGTGCGGGCAAGCTGTGTCAAAAGTTCGATATAATAACCTTTGTCTTTTCCCTTTTCTGCCGCAGGCAGCAGTTCCCTGAATTTTTTTTCGGTTTCTGCCGGATTGTTATAATCCCACAGCTTGTCAAAATCTCTCTGTTCAGGCATTTTTATTCATTCTATATGGTTATTTAATAGCTCCTTCTTTCCCTATTACCCTTCGTAAGATACCTACCTGGCCAACATGGTATGCTTCATGGAATGCAAGAGTAGTAACAGTTTCCCGTTTTTCTGCATCGGGAATCAAATCTGTATTTTTCAGTTTCTCTGTTAATGCTTTATGACCGGAATTATACATTTCAATCAGCCTGCTGAATTCAATTGCTTTGGCAGGCTGAAGCTGCCCTGAGCCTCTTGCATACTGCTCAAGAGAACCGCCGTATAGTTTTTCAAGCCCAAGTATCTCTCTGGTAACATCCCTGTGAAATATCATATGTCCCAAAACCCAGTTTATCGAGTTTCCACCGGCAGGCGGCGAAACAAGGCTCTCTTCATGTGATATATCATTAACACTCATGTTAATAACTTCATGAGAAGAATCAAAAATTGATATTAATTCAAAATTATTCATAGAATTCATTTACTAAAAATTACCGAAAATTTTTTCAATGGTATACCTTGCCCATCCCCTGTGAGCAATATCACTATCTGCAGGAAGCCCGAACCTTTCGAACCATTTGTATTCGCTTATTTCACCAGTAGGCATTATCTCCGGCAGGGCATCCACTTTTTGCCAGTAGTGGAAGATCAGGTGCCATGAACCATCATTGCCGATGAATGATTCAACAAATCCAGGAGATAAGTTAGCCGTAATATAGCTCATTTGTTCATTCAGTATCCGCCTTGCGGCATCACCCGGATGCTCACCGTATTTCACCAGGTCATCCGGAATAAACCAGCCCTGCTGGTGGTCATATTTATTGGCATCTTTATATTTGCATAAAAGTACCCTGTTATTGTGAATAAGCAGTATATCGGCAACAATTTTTACCGGTTTGTTATCTGTTGTTTGCATAGATTTATTGTTTGAACCGTAAATTTAAGGGTTTGAGATTTAAGTTACAATTGAGAATGATAATGTGAAGTTAATTATCAGTGTAAATTACTAAATTAGTCATTATTTTAATAACAGTATTGAATTAAATTAATACTAAAATGAAAACTATCATTTCATTTCTGTTATTTCATTCCTGCTTTTTATTCTGCCAGGTTACCAAACAATGGGAGCATAAATACGAGTATTTTTCAATGAGCTGGGGTAACGGTGTTGACTTAATTATAAACAATTTAAATGAACCAGTTGTATTAGGTCAACAATGGGGCTGGGAAGAAACTCCGATAATGCACTTATATAAATTAAATTCACAAACAGGAACTGTATTATGGGATAGAACCCCTGCTATGAATTCAATGGGACAGTATATTTTTTTGATAATTTAAATAATGTTTATGTCAGCGGCAGAATAAAAGATGGCTGGACATGGACATACCCTTTTATAACTAAATATAATAACTCAGGAAATCAAATATTTTATAAAACAGATCCGACAGACCAAAACGGACCATTATATTCCGCTGATTTTGATGTAAAAGGGAATACTTTTTTACTTAAAAAATATCTCTCATGGATCAAAACTTCAAAATATGATTCATCCGGTAACATACAATGGACTAATTACGAGGCAAGAACTGATACTTTTTCTCCAGGAAAAGTAGCTTACAACCCTCTTAACAAAGAAACTGTCTCTAATGGGTATTATATAAAAAATAACAGGTATAATATTTACTTTTTAAAAATTGATTCATCCGGCAATACTTCTGATACTGCCAGTTTACTGTTAAGCAGTATCAGTGAGATCATTAATCATAACCTGAAAGTATTAAAGAATAATCAATATATAATATCCGGAAAGTATAAAAACATTTCAAATGTTGATTATGCATTTATATGCAAACTAAATTCTTCATTCGATACTGTTTGGTGTAATAAAATAACTACAAACCAGTCTTTAGCATTCTCTTCTATATATATACAAAACAATGGCTCAATTATAACAAATAATACCAGCGGATTGTTAAAATATGATTCTCTTGGGAATATTTTGTGGTCAACCTCATTCGGCACATATAACAAAATAATAACTGGTAATGATAATTTTATATATTCTTGCGGGAAAACTTCTGACAACAAATTTTTAACTTCAAAGTACGATCAATCCGGTAATGAAATATGGAGTGTAATTGAAAATTTTACTTCATTTATCTCAAATAATTTAAGATCTGTTAAATTAGATACATCTTATAATATTTATGTACATGGATCTTCAAATTCAAGCCCGGCTTCTGGAATATTTACTATTAAATATTCTCAAATTACAAAAATTAATAATATTTCAGGAATTTTACCTGTTAAACAGGAATTATTTCAAAATTATCCCAATCCGTTTAATCCGGCTACTAATATCAAATTTGCACTGTACAAAAATACTGATGCAGCTTTATTGATATTCGATATTAAAGGATCTTTATTAACAACAATTAATTTTTACGGATTAAAACCCGGGGTTTACAGCTATAAATGGTATGCAGGAAATTATTCATCCGGGATTTATTTTGTTAAACTAGCGACCAAATATGGTAACCAAACAAGAAAAATATCTCTTATTAAGTAATTTTAAATTCCTAATTTGTTAGTGTTTTCACTTTCAGCCAAATCGTACTTTTTCTTATTAACTCCCCGCTGTTGGTCTTATGACCAACAGCAAAAACAACGCGGATAAAAATTAACCAGCGGCTATAGCCATTTGTTTTAGTTGTCTTTTTTCCACGACCTAAAGGTCGTGGCTATTCAATAAATTTTCTTGACGCACTTTGCGGTCTTTGCGGTTTTAAAAAAAATGTCCGTTCGGTGAACGGACACTACAAATCGTGGTAATCATTTAATCCTTTAATTCCCCGTTGTTGGTGTTGTATCCAACAACGAAAGCCAAGATTCCTGCTTCCGCAGGAATGACAAAGCAAATAAACTGGATTATTTCCTGGCGTTCCTGGCGTTCTTGGCGGTTAAAAATTTTCCATTTTAATGAACAAAAAAAATGTCCGTTCAGTGAACGGACATTTTAAATCATGGTAATCTTTTAATCCTTTAAATCATGGTTCTGCTTTTACTTTATCAGAATCATTTTCCGTGTCTGCGTAAACTGCGATGCTGATATCTTGTAAAAATAAATACCGCTTGCAAGCTGCGATGCATCAAATTCCAGCTCCCACCTGCCCGGCGCATAATCTGTATTCAGCAGCTCCCTTACCAGCTCACCGGTTATGCTGTAAACTTCAACCCTCAGACTGCTGTTTCCGCTAATACGCGGCAGATCGAATTTTATTTTAGTCACAGGGTTAAACGGATTCGGGAAGTTCTGGTATAAATTAAATTTATCGGGAATTTCACCGGTATTTACAGTTCCTAAAAGCGAAGTGGTAACAAAAAACCTGATAAGTGAATACGGTCCGTTGCCTAAACCGTTTGATGCGCGTACACGCCAGAAATACGTGGTAAGCTCCAGCAGGGCTGAAGTATCCTGTACCTGGAACTCAGTTACAAGCATGTTGCTGTCTGCCTGGGATATATTCAGGAAATTCGCATCCCTTGCAACCTGTATGTTGAATGAATACATCCATCCGCCGCCCTGCCAGGTAAACAGCGGTGTAACCGAAACATTATTTTCTGCTTCTTCAGGTGAAATAAGCTCCGGTGCAACCGGTAATAAACCCCAGCGCGCAATATTGATATTGGCAAACCATCCGCCGGCTATTGTAACGGCGCGCCAGCCCATAATATCATAAACACCCGGATTTGTAACTGTTCCGCCCAGTCCTCCTCCAAACGGAGCAAATGATGAAGGTCCGCCGCATGCAACTATGTTGTTTGCGCCAACGCCGCCGGCATTGGTAAATGAACCTCCAATAGCCAGTAACCCGTCGCCGAATGCCTCAAATGTTCTTACAGTTCCGTTTATGCCTGTTCCAACGGGAAGCCATGATGTATCATTCCACATGGCAATGCGGTTAACAGTGTCACCGTCTATTGTCCGGAAATCACCGCCGGCATATAACATACCCTGGAACCTGCTTAATGCATACACACTGCCGCTGTCTATACCTGTTCCAAGCGGTGTATAAACGGATGAATCAAGATCGAACCTGACAATTCTTTTTGCAGTATCTGTACCGCTCATAGTAAATGAGCCGCCAATAAAAAGTCCGGTGCCAATCCGCTCGAAAGCATAAACATTGCCGTTCACACCAACGCCCAGCGGTGACCAGGTTGAATCTTCCCATCTGGCTACGCGGCTGCAGCTGTCACCGCCGGCAGTTGTGAACCTGCCGCCGATAAATAAAGAAGTCCCGGAAGTATCTGCTGTAAAAATTGTATTATTGGTTCCTAAACCAAGCGGAGCCCATGAAGTACCATTCCACTCCGCAATATTATTGCATACCACACCTCCTGCAGTATCAAATGATCCCGCTGCTATGAGCTTGTTGTTGTAAACGGCAAGCGCAAATATTGTATCATTTAAACCGGAACCCAAAGTATCCCATTTAGTACCGTTATAACGTGCTATATTCCGGCCCGGTGAAGTGAAGAATCCCGCAGCAATCAGTTCACCGTTAAACTCAATAACTGAGTAAACAGGCCCGTTTGCGCCGGGTGTCACAGAGCTCCATACCGGGAATTGGGCAAATAAAGTATTACTCGAAAAAATTAAAATTATAAAAAAGGGAATTGTAAAAAACTTTGTATTAATCCTCACGGTTACCTCCGTTAAAATTTAATAAATATATCGATTAAATCAACATTTTACAACTAAATTAAAGCAATATCAGGTAACGAATCCAGTTATATTTAACATAAGATGCAGCTTATAAACGCCTTTTATACATTTTAATTGTAGTGAACGGTCGTGAGTACTCATTTGTAATTGGAACACTCG
>LLZO01000356.1 GCA_001567545.1 Candidatus Tepidiaquacellales bacterium OLB5 | reverse complement strand
TCACTTATTTCTATCCGCGAAGTGGTGGATAACGATGACCTGATGATTATCACAACCAAAGGAATTATGATAAGGCAGAACGTAGGCGAGATCAGGGTTATGGGAAGAAATACCCAGGGCGTCAGACTCATTAAGCTGCACGAAGGCGATACAATTTCTGCAGTAGCCAGCGTAGTTGGCGATGACGAAGAAGCTGAGTAATATTAAATTTATTAATACCGGTTCTAAATACGGGGTTATAGTTTTAACCTGAATAGGGACTTTAGTCCTGAAAAATAATGGATAAAGAAAAATTATATTCCGAAATAGTAAATTACCTTAAAAGTCAGGGTGCAACAAAGATTGCAGTTTTTGGTTCTTATGTACGAAATGAAGAAACCCCTGATAGTGATATTGATGTATTGGTTGATTTTAAACAGCCGATTACATTATTCGATTTTGCAGGGTATCAAATAGAACTTCAGGAAAAGATTGGTAAAAAAATTGATCTGGTAATGGAAGGCGGTATGAATCCATTAGTTGAGAAATATGCATTAAAAGATTACCTGGTGCTTTTTCAATGAAAAAAGACGATTCAGTATATGTGGAAAATATGCTGTTGTATATATTGCAGCTGGAAAAATTTGTCAGTGAAAAAAGTTATGATGATTTTCTTGGAAAAGCTGAAATTCAGAGCCATGTTATCAGATTATTAGAGATAATAGGCGAAGCATCAACAAAAGTTAGTAAAGATTTAAAAGATAAATATCCTGAAGTTATCTGGGCAAAATTAAAAGGAATGAGAAATATTCTTGTACATGATTACGGGAATATAAAGCTAAATGTTGTTTGGAATACAGCTATTTCAGGTATAGATCCGTTAAAAAAACAGGTAATCCAAATTTTAAAAGAAAATTATCCGCAAATCCTTAATAATTATGATATATGAATAAAATTGACTTACGCAGTGATACAGTTACAAAACCAAGCCTTGAAATGCGCAAAGCCATAGTTGTTGCTGAAGTTGGCGATGACGTTTGGGGCGATGACCCTACAGTAAATAAATTACAGGATATGTGCAAAGAGCTGACAGGCAAGCCTGCAGCTCTTTTTGTTACTTCAGGCTGTATGGCTAACCAGCTTGCAGTTAAATGCCATACAAATCCGGCAGAAGAAATTATTGCTGAGTGGGACTCACACATTGTAAAATACGAAATTGCGGGTCCTGCATATTTATCCGGTGTGCAGGTTATGCCGCTTAAAGGTGTTCACGGTGTTATGGATCCGGATGATGTTAAAGAGCATATCCGTCCGGACTGGTACCACTATCCAAAAACTTCGCTGGTATGCATAGAAAATACACATAACCGTGCGGGAGGCACTATATACCCGCTTGAAGATATTAAAGCCATCAGTAAAGTATGTAAAGAAAATGATCTGAAGCTGCATTTAGACGGGGCCAGAATATTCAATGCTTCGGTTGAATCAGGCGTAAGCGTAAAAGAATATGCATCAAATGCAGATTCAATTTCATTCTGCTTCAGCAAAGGTCTTGGTGCTCCGGTAGGTTCAGTTTTATGCGGTGATGAGGATTTCATAACACGCGCACACAAATTCCGCAAGATACTTGGCGGGGGAATGAGGCAGTCAGGTTTACTTGCCGCCGCTGCTATTTATGCACTGGAAAATAATGTTGAACGCCTTAAAGATGACCATAAAAATGCAAAGCATTTTGCAGAGGAAATTTCAAAA
>LLZO01000355.1 GCA_001567545.1 Candidatus Tepidiaquacellales bacterium OLB5 | reverse complement strand
CCAAGCGGAATTATAGTATCGATAGCAAACTCGACCCCCGTTTGTTTCTATTTTTAAGCCAATACGTTCAAATGTAACACCATAAGATGAATAAATATTCTTTGCCAGCATTAAAATATATTCTTGCAGCTGTGTTTTTCCGATATTCTTGTTCTGGTAAAGACTTTCATGGACCAGCGCCATTGCTCTTACCCTGTTTCGGCTGGAATTTATTGCTTCTATTGCTTCGGGGTGTTCATATTGTTCAAACTGCATGTTAAGCAGGCTGGAAATTACCTGAAGATTATTCTTTACACGGTGATGAATTTCTTTCAGCATTATTTCCTTTTCTTCCAGTGAATCCTTGAGCTCCTTATCGTGTTTTTTCTTTTCAGTTATATCCTGTTTAATTGCAATATAATGAGTAGTATTTCCCATGTTATCCATAATCGGCCCAATAGATGCCGCTTCCCAGTATAGTTCACCGTTCTTCTTCCTGTTCAAAAACTCCCCGTGCCAGATCTCGTTCCTTTCAAGAGTATTCCTAAGGCTTTTATAAACTTCAGGGTTAGTATGTCCTGATTGCAGCAGGGAGGGATTTTTCCCTATAACTTCTTTTACGCTGTAACCTGTAAGATTGCTGAAATACGGGTTTATATATTCAATTTCATAATTGCTGTTTGTTATTACAATGCTGTTGGGGCTTTGTTCAATTCCTTTGGAAAATTTTCTCACCTGCTCAAGAGCAATCTGCTTTTCTTTAAGCTCTTCCTGAAGCTTTTTATATAAATTTGCTCTTTGAATAGCTGAGGCAAATATAAATGCAAATGGCTCCAGCATAAGCATATCTTCTTCTTTAAATATCCCAGCTTTATAGTTTTGTACCTGAAGTACGCCGATAACTTTATCCGAATGTTTTAAAGGTATCATAATAGATGCTTTCGATAAATTTTCTATATTCCCTCTATCGTCGTAAAGGTTGCCCTCTGTATCAACAAAATATTTATTCTTTGAATCTTTTACCAATTCTTCCAGGTTGCTTATAATTCTTGCCTTGCCTTCAATTATTGTCTGTGTTAACGGGCCTGTTCCCGCTGGATCCAGTTTTATCAGGGGAATATTGACTGAATCAATACTTTCTCCGTGTACCCATACTGCATCGTATTTAATATTTTTCCTGTCTTCTGCAACCAATGCAACCAAAATACCGTCAGCATCAATCACTTTATGTATGTAATCAAAACATACCCTGTAAAGCTCCCGGGTATCCATAGATTTATTTGCTGAAAGGCTTGCTTCATACAGTACTTTTAAATATTCATCGTTTTTCTGTTTGGTTTCAAGTAATTTTTTCTCAAGTGTTATATCTTCGTTATATGCTAAAATAGTTTCTACACTTCCGCTTTTTCCTGTTACGGGTCTTGAATATATCCTTATGTTTATACCACTCCCGTCTTTTTTCTTCCTTATATGTTCCTTGCCGTCTATAAAATTTTTTGATAAATTTACTGCAAGGTTTTCTTGGAATTCATACATACGCTCTTCCGGCACTATAGGAAGTATTCTGCCTATCACTTCCTCTGATTTCCATCCAAACATTTTTTCAGATGCCCTGTTCCATACGCTTTTTATCCTGCCGCTGCTGTCCAGGTCAAATATACTCATGGGAGATGCATCTATTATTGCATTCATATAATTGGTCTTACCTATCAGTTCTTCCTCTGTATGTTTCAGTTTTGTAATATCAAGAGCTGTCCCTAGTATTTTTACCGGTTCATTAACGCTGTTCCGGTGATAAACCTGCAAATTACCTTTAAACCACAAATAGCTGCCTGCGCTGCTCAGCATTCGGAAATCGAATTCAATCAGTTCATTATCTTTCAGATTTTTTACTGCATGCTCTGTGTATTCAGCAAATCTTTCTGAATCCTCAGGGTGAATTATCTTTTTGATGAAATCTTCACCTTTCGGTTTTATTTCTTCTTCGCTGTATCCAAGTATTCTGCCGAAAGTATCGTTTACATAAAAACTTTCGGGTTCATTTTTATTTATAACAAAAAAGATAAGGTTGCTTTGGCTTAACAGGTATGAATTGAATTTTTCAGATTCCCTTAGCTTTATCAGGCTTTCCATCATTTCTGTCTCATCAGAAATAAGGGTTATTACTGAGGTTATTTTTCCGGTGCTGTTCTTTTCCGGTATCTTTGAATACGAAATATACCTGTTCCCGTAATGCAGCTTATCTCTTAAAATTTCACCGGTCGAAATAACATATTCGTTCCCTTCCCTCACCGTTTTTGCTACCCCGGGGTCTATATATGTTTCTTCCGGTGTTAACCCTATCATCTCTTCGGGATTTTTAACTACTAACAGTTCCTTTAGCATGTTCCAGGCAGATCGGTTAAGATACTCATACCTGCATTCTGTATTATGCCTTAAAACACAAAACTCAAGGTTTTCTGCAAGTGTTTTATATTCGTTTTCCTTATCCGTTAATTTAATGTTTGATTCGATTGCTGCTTTAAAATATTTCTTAAGCAGAAAATAAAATAAAACTGATGTTATAAATACAAACAACAGCCCTTTAATTATATCAATATTTAAATAGTTAACAGTACCAAAATCCAGGCTGGATTTTAACAGATCGGTCGAAATTATCCATAGCGACCCGAACA
>LLZO01000354.1 GCA_001567545.1 Candidatus Tepidiaquacellales bacterium OLB5 | reverse complement strand
TGATTAGCCCCGCTCTTTAGAGCGGGGTTTTGAAAGTATTTTATTTTGTTGAGTTGTTTTCCCGTTCTTTTGTTTATATAAATTGTTTTGTAGTTTATGTTACGTTTACTTTACTTTTGAAGCGATCAAAAGAAAGTAACCAAAAGAAAAATCGCCCGCTGTTGAAAATTACCTAAAATTATTTTCGCTTTACGGGAAAAGAACTCGTCACGCTTTGGTGCGCACCATAGGTGCGATTTGCGTGACTCAAACAGCTTTTCCCGCGTTGATTCTGCTCAAATAATTTTTTAACGGTAATTTTCAAAATGCGGGATTAAGTATTAAAAAATTATATTCAATTGTGTTTCCTGCCTGTTTCCCTCCGAAAGGATTTTGCTAACAAACTTCGGTTTGGGAAACAAGGAATTCCTTAATTTTCTTAATAATCTCTTCAATATCAAAGCCGGTCATGCATTTAGGTTCGCTGTAAATGCAGTTTACGGTTTTGCTGTTGCTTACGCTCATACAGGGTGAACACTCCAGCCCCCTGTAGAATACAAGCTGTTTATTGCTTAGTGGGCCATAGCGTACAGGTGACTCCGGTCCAAAGAATGCAATTACCGGTTTGTTCAGAGCTGAGGCAATATGCAGTGGACCGCTATCGTTCGTAATAAGGCATTCTGCCCAGCCGATTAACGAAAATAACTCATTTACACTTAATTTACCCGCGAGGTTTGTAATGTTTTCTTTATTCTTTAATGTATTATAGATTGACGATACATTGTTTATTTCTTCATGCGAACCGGTTAGTATGATCCTAAATTTACCGTCGGCGGAAAGCGCATCTGTTAATTTAACAAAATACTCAGCCGGAAGCCTGCGCTCATATGCCATTTTGCTGGCATTGGGGTTGATAACGATGTATGGGGCAGTAACGGACGGGATGATTGTATTCCTGAGGTATAACCCCCTCTGTATCTCCCCCTTTAAGGGGGAGACGGTTTTTACCAGATTCAGAAAATTATTGCGTGTATGGATGTGGTCATTAAATATCACAGTTTTTGTGAACAGGCGTGAACGCTTGTTCTTTTTGTTATCAAACCCAATGCTGTATTTTGATTTTATTAGCCTGTTAATCAAAGCCGAATAATATGTAAAGAACTCAAAATCATACACCAGGTCAAAATTTATTTTCCTGAGTATTTTAATTAATTTAACTGTATCAATTAAAAATGTTACAGGATTTGTGAGCTTAATTGTAATGATATTATCAGCATTCCCCGTTACGGTTAGTACCTCACGGTTTGTTTCAAAGCTCAGATAATGCAGCCGGGCAGAGGGGTAATTTTGTTTTACAGAATTTACCGCCGGTGATGTCAGAATGATACTTCCCATTCCCCAGAATTTTATGAACAGGATATTAGCTGGTTCACCCGGGAAATCTTCCTGCGTGGTTTTTTTTCTGCCGAACAGTGAACACATAATCCTGCCGATGTATTCATCGGCGTATTTCATTAAAGAGATGTTCAAAGTGCTAAACCCCCGTCAGGATTATCCGAATTCGATGATTCAAGATCAATCATACAAATACAGTAATGATAGCCTTTCATCCCCCCTTCGTATGAAGGGGGGACAAAGGGGGGTTTATTGAAAATGTACTCTTTCATCTTATCTTCATCT
>LLZO01000353.1 GCA_001567545.1 Candidatus Tepidiaquacellales bacterium OLB5 | reverse complement strand
CGGCGGGGCTTAGTTGCCATCGGGACTTATAAACACACCCCGGCTCTAAAGAGCCACCCTCCCGCCAAGGCGGGACAAGCTTCTCAAGAGGGGAATTTTATACAAAATCTACTGTAAGCAGAATCCTTTCTCCGAAATCTTTTCTGTGAATATTTTTAACATAAGGCAGCCTGCGGGTTTTATCAATTTCTCCGTGAATATCTCCTCCTTTTAGCGTTACCAGCTTTCCGCCGGGTTTTATCAGGTCCTTTGACCATGCGCACAGGTCCTGCAGCACGGCTACGGAGCGCGATACAACATAATCAAAACTCTGCTTTTCCAAAATACCTTTTCCGGCAAGCTCTTCTGCCCTTCCGCAAACTGTAATTACATTTGTAAGCTCCATCCGTTTAGCAATATCGGCAACTACATTAATTTTCTTTTGTATGGAATCAACCAGCGTAAAATTTGCTTCAGGGTGGTGAACTGCAAGAATAATGCCGGGTATTCCCCCTCCCGTACCAAGGTCTAAAATATTTATTCCGGGTGTGAAATCTATTCCCTGCAAAAACAGCTTTGAGTCTTCTATCAGGTCAAGCACATTTTTCTTCTGGCGTGAAACAAGGTTTATCTTGGCGTTCCACTCCATCAGCAGATCGTTATATTGCTGCTCTTTAACTAATGTTTGCCAGTTATCTGTTATGCTCACTTTAGTTTTAATTTGTGTTTTGCAAATATGATACCACCTCTGAAACGGACTTGCGTCCCGGCTCTCACTCCTCTTTATTAAAGGAGGAAAACTGCTTTTATATCATCCCTTTACATAAATTGAAAGTATCGAGGTATCGCTGGGTGAAACGCCTGCAATTCTTGATGCCTGGCCAATTGAGCGCGGTCTTACCTTATTCAGCTTTTCCCTGCCTTCGGTTGAAAGTGATTTTATCTTGTTGAAATCAAAGTTCTCGGGCAATTCAACCGATTCCATTTTATTGAATGCTTCCACCTGTTCAGCCTGTCGGGTTATATATCCTTCATACCTCAGCTCAATTTCAACCTGTTCAACAATTTCGTGTTTCTGCCTGATCTGTTCAATAAGCTGATTGCCGTTAAACATTGGCAGATTTATGAAATCCCTAAGCTTGGTTTCGTTGCGCTTGATAAGCTGTGACAGCCTGTCTGACTGCTTAAGCTCAGGCGAGCCGGTTGAAGCCAGGTATTCATTGACATCCTTAGGCGCAGCAAAATTTGATTTAAAATAATTTACGCCGCCGTTTATCAGCTCTTCTTTTTCTTTTACGCTGTCAAAAACATTCCCGGGAATCAACCCGAACTGACTGCCGTACTTCATTAACCTTCGGTCTGCATTATCCTGCCTCAATATAAGCCTGTACTCAGCGCATGAGGTGAAAATCCTGTACGGTTCTTCGGGAATTTTATTTATCAGGTCATCTATCAGAACTCCAATATATGCCTCACTGCGTTTAAGTACAAACGGTTCCTTCCTCTGAATCTTAAGCGCTGCGTTTATACCGGCTATCAAACCCTGTGCTGCGGCTTCTTCGTAGCCTGAAGTGCCGTTTATCTGGCCCGCCACATATAAGCCGGGAATAAGTTTAGTTTCGAGGGTCAGATTTGTCTGGTAGGTCGGCAGGAAATCATACTCAACCGCATAACCTGCCCGCAGCATTTTAACATTTTCCAGGCCCGGGATTGTTTTAACCGCACTGTACTGAACATCTTCAGGCAGGCTTGAAGAAAAGCCGTTCATATAAACTATGCTGGAATTAATTCCCTCCGGTTCAAGAAATATCTGGTGTCGCGATTTATCCGCGAAGCGGAAAATTTTATCTTCTATCGAAGGGCAGTACCGCGGTCCCGCTCCGGTTATCCTGCCTGTGAACATAGGCGAATCATCAAAACCTGTTTCAAGTATTTTATGTGTCTGGCTGTTTGTGTAAGTAAGATAACATGATATCTGCGGAAGCTTTGGAAATGATCCATTGGAAAAAACCGAGAACGGCTGCGGCTCAATATCTCCGGGCTGCTCCTGGCAAACAGAAAAATCAATAGTATCAAGCTGAAGTCTTGGCGGTGTACCTGTTTTTAGACGAGCCGTTATAAATCCTTGTTTTAACAGATAATTACTCAATCCCTTGGCTGATTTTTCTCCGTACCTGCCGCCTTCGTTTTGTGTATGACCCACATGCATTACAGCATTCAGGAATGTACCGCTGGTAATTATAACAGCTTTGCAGGAATATTTTTTACCGGAAGCAGTAATGATTCCGCAAACTTCTCCGTTTTGATCTCTGATGAGTTCATCAACTGTATCCTGTATCATTGTAATGTTTGGGCAGCTTTGAATATATTCCTTAGCAACTTTAGAATACAGTTCGCGGTCATTCTGGCTGCGGGGTGACCATATAGCGGGTCCTTTTGATTTGTTCAGCAGCCGGAACTGAATACCGGAGTCATCTGCAATTCTGCCCATAACCCCGCCCAGGGCGTCAATTTCCTTAACCAGGTGACCCTTCGCAGTTCCGCCAATAGCGGGATTACATGACATTCTGCCAATAGCATCAAGGTCCATAGTAACCATTCCAACAGAGCACCCCATTCGGCTTGAGCACCAGGCAGCTTCAATGCCGGCATGTCCCGCGCCAATAACAATTATATCAAAATATATATTTTCGTTATCAGGCATTAAACTATTTTATATTTTTCTATCATTTGATTAATTCTTTCCTGCGTATGAGTATCCAGTCCGGAAATGTGCTTTAGCAATAATGGCATAATTTGATTTTTCAACACCTGACCCCTTGCCATCCATTGGTAATAACTTCTGCCGCTATGGTTATAGGGTCCGTATAATTTTGATTCCGGAAATTTTTCAATCAGCCAGCGGAATAATTTTTCATGTTTCGTATGCATTCTAAGAGTCACCTGAGGCTGCTTTCCGTCACCCCCGAAGTGTCCCTCTCCGGTTAATATTCCCAGCAAAAAACCCTCTTCGAATTCAGTTATCATAGTAATTATTTTGTTTCACCGTAATGTTTCCTGTGAAACATAGTTGAAAAACATTAAAAAATCAACACAAATCTATAAGTTGTTTCACCGTAAGGTTTCGCGTGAAACATTAATTGCAACCCTCTATACCCCACTCCCCCATTAGATTTCCTTTGCATTTCCAGTTTTTTTCAACAATCAGAACTTTCCATTTCATCCCGTCAAATTTTACGATCATAACAAATTTTTCTGCCGCTTTCGGACCCTCAAATATCGGTTCCCTTGTCAGCGTTACCCTGTATCTGCCGGGGGTTAAGTTCTCCTCTGTTATTTTACACTTTTCGTTAATAGCTCCGTAAAATGTGTTGTAGAATTCAACCATAACATTCCGGGCAGAGTTTATATCGGTTCGCAATTCGATTGATTTATTAAAAACCGAAATATCTTCCTTAACTGAATCTTCGCCGCAACCGGTCAGTATTATAACAAGCAGCAATAAAACGGAAAAAATCCTTTTTGATCCGGTCATTTGCCGATGCAGAATTTTGAAAAGATATTATTTAAGATATCAACATTTGAAGTCTTACCAATTATTTCGCTAACTGAATCCATAGCCGATCTTATTTCGAAAGAAATCAGCTCGTTACCTCCGCCCTGCTCAATCTGGCTTTTTGCATTCACAAGATATTCACAACTTTTCAACAGACAGTCCCTGTGCCGTTCGTTTGTAATTATTACATCACTTTTAGAGCTTCCGGCAACCAGGCTTCTGGCTTTGGTTATGATTTCACGCTCTAAAACATCCATTTTTTCGCCGGTTTTAGCTGAAACGCTTAGAGTTTTTGTTGTAATATTTCCAGCTAAATCAATTTTATTATATACCTTAATTGTTTTATCTGAATAACCGTTTCGGGATTTATTAACAATGGAATTATCTAAATCAGTTACATCTTCAACCTCAAGCACTATATCAGCTTCGTCGATCTTGATCATTGAACGCCTTACACCTTCTTTTTCGATCACATCTTGAGTATCTCGAATTCCGGCAGTATCAACCAGATTAAATCGAATTCCCCCCATAATCAGCGGCTCTTCAAGATAGTCTCGTGTAGTGCCGGGAATATCACTTACAATTGCACGATTTTCATTAAGGAAATAATTGAAAATACTTGATTTACCTACATTAGGTTTTCCAATAATTGCCAAATTGACACCATTTTTGATTATTTTGCCGCTTTCGTAACTTTGGGTTAGAGTGTTGAATTTTTCAATCAGTTTGTTGATCTTATTCAGCAGTTCGGTTCTTTCAACCAGGTCAATTCCTTCTTCAGAAAAATCAAGTTCAAGCTCAAGCAGCGAACAGTAATTTATCAGGTCATTGCGCAGCTCTTTTATTTTATTTGAGAATTTTCCGGTTAGCTGCGCTAGCGCAAGCTTGTTTGCTTCGTCGGTTTTAGCTTTAATCAGATCAGCAACCGCTTCGGCCTGCGCAAGATCCATTTTTCCGTTCAGGTAAGCGCGTTTGGAAAACTCACCGGGCTCTGCATGAAACGCTCCCAGCTTAACAAGCAGGTCAGATACTTTCCGGTAAATAAAGCTTCCGCCGTGACAGGATATTTCAACAACATCTTCGCCGGTGTATGAGTTGGGTGCTTTAAAAAATGTTACCAGCGCTTCATCAATAAAATCACCGCCGTTAAAAAGATAAACAAGGTGTGTTGTATGAGATTTAAAATTTTCAATTTTAGGTTTAACAAACTCGTTATAACTTACTGATAAACAGTCAGATACAAGTAAAAATGCATCCATGCCGCTTAAGCGGATGACCGTTATGCCTGACTCCCCCACCATAGTAGCCGGAGCAAATATTGTTCTGTTATCAAAGCTCATGGACTGCAAAGATAGTTATTAAAGGTGAGCGAAAAAATGAAGAACAAAAAGATAATAACAAATTAAAAATTTCAAATGACAAAATTTGAATTTCCTTCTTCCCGAGAGAAGGGGTCATTCAAAAAAATCAATTTGTTAATAAGTATTCACTATTAAACCTAAATTAACCAAATCTCATACCAAAACCGGTGTATTTCTTATAAAAACATTGACAAATCTGGTTTTTTTAATTATTATGCAGGGCGAGTCTGAGATTTTTAATGTTAACAAGTTGTGAATAACTGTTCATATCCTGTTAAAGATTGTTTAAAACACTCTCCCCGTTTAATACCAATGATTCAAAGTTATTAACATTTTTATGTTAATAACCCCTCTGAACCGGTATTAAGTTAAAAAATATCATAGTTTTACGTTTTTATCGAAGTTGTTAATTACTTTTTGAATATTCATTTATTCATATAATTAAAGCGCTTAATTTAATTTTAATATTAAGCTAACAAAGTTTTCTCATTTAAAATAAGAAGTTAATAAATTATTTTTGAATATAAATTTTTCTGATACGATTTAAAATTAAATGACCAGCCAGCAGGAACAGATATACAACACAGAAGATAATATTTCATCAGGCAGCATATCACAGGAAAATAAAATTGCTGATACTTCTGCACAGGATGCCTTTAATACGTGGACCCGTTTTATGGATATAGTTAAGCTTAATGTTTCTGATCTTAAGCTTAACACGTGGTTCAAGCCTATAAAACCAAAATCACTTACCGGAAGCACATTAACAATATCGGTACCCAGCCAGGATTATTATGAAATGATAATTTCACGCTTCGGCGATATAGTTACACGCGCAATCCGCTCAATACTCGGCAACGAAGGAAAGATAGTATATGAAATAGATCCCCGGACAACTTTTTCACAGGAGCCGGAGCTTATCGATACTCCCCCGCCGGTATCATCTGTACAGCAGACTGCTGCCTTTAACCCGGATTTTTACAGGCCGGGCATAACTGCAGTACAGGTAACCCCTGAAGGCAGCCCTGAGTTCACACAGAAATGTTTTCTGAATCCGGACTATACATTTGAAAATTTTGTTAAGGGCAAGAATAATGAGTTTGCAACAGCTGCGGCAATTTCAATTGCCAACAAGCCCGGCGCTCAGTATAATCCTTTAATGCTTTACGGCGGTGTTGGGCTTGGTAAAACACATTTGATGCAGGCGATAGGCAATCACGTAAAGGGCATTAACCCGGCAATGAAAGTTATGTATGTATCCGGTCCGGAGTTTACAACAAATTTTGTGCAGAGCATCCGTACCAACAGGGCGCATGAGTTTGAAAGATATTACAAATCGCTTGACCTGCTGATAGTCGATGATATCCAGTTCCTTGAAGGCAAGGAAAGCACTCAGGATTCATTTTTCCAGATATTCAACTCGCTTTACCAGCTGAAGAAGCAGATAGTTCTTTCATGTGATAAGCCGCCTCACCAGCTTGAAGGGCTTGAAGAGCGGCTGATAACCAGGTTCCAGTGGGGATTAACGGTGGATATCCAGGCGCCGGATCTGGAAACGAGGATAGCGATCCTGAATAAAAAGTGCGAAAAAGAAGGTTTTAACGTTCCGTATGAAGTGCTTGAATTCATAGCCCTTAATATTAAAGATAATATCCGCTCACTTGAAGGCTGCTTAAAAAGCCTGTTATTTGATGCAGAATTATCAAAAATGCCGATAAATATAGATATGGCAAAACGCAGTGTGATTAAATTCGGCGGCATCAAGAACAGGAAGCAGAATATTGATATATCAACAATTATTGCTGCCGTTGCCAAATATTTTAATATTGATGAATCACTGTTAAGGCTTAAATCAAAACAGCAGGAAATTGTTCACGCCAGGCATACAGCAATGTATTTAAGCAAGGAGCTTACTTCTTCATCGCTGCAAACAATAGGCGCACACTTCGGCGGAAGAAATCATGCAACCGTTATTCACGCATGCAAATGCATAGAAGAAGTTATTAACACTGATCACAGCTTTAAAGATAAACTCGAGCAGATCAAGGAGATGTTATTAACATAAAACTGTTGATACATTTGAAATTTTATAAAAGCTATCCACAATAAACGGATAGCTTTTGCTTTTTATATAATATGATAAGATCACTGTTAACAAATAAGCATATATTTAACAAATCTGTTAACATAAAACCGGTTCATTTATTTTATTTTCATTCTATATTTAAAGATAAGTCATTAAATTTATACTTATTAACATCACTACTGCTACATCTTTTTTTATTTATATAATAAAGAATAAGTATAGTAAGTGGGTGTGTTTATTGAGTTGATAAGTTGGTGAGTTAAAATTTATATGTTAGAAAAGCTTACAATAAAAAATTACCTGCTGTTAAAGAACATTGAAATTGATCTTTCAAACGGCTTTAACATAATTACCGGTGAAACCGGTGCAGGCAAATCAATACTTATAAATGCGCTTAATCTTTTATTAGGCGGCAGGGCTGATTATTCCATTATCAGCAAAAATAAGGATAAGATGATAATTGAAGGTATTGTAAGTATATCGAAAGATAATGAAAAAGCTGTTAATGAGATTTTAAAGAGGAATGAGATTGAACATCTGAACACCTCACCCCCAGCCCCTCTCCTAAAAGGAGAGGGGGGAGAACCATCCAAAAAAAATAAAATTGAAAGATCAATAATTATTATCCGGAGAGAGTTGTATTCAAAAGCGTACAGCCGGTGTTTTATTAATGATACTCCGGTTGGTACAAACGAGCTGAAAGAAATAGG
>LLZO01000352.1 GCA_001567545.1 Candidatus Tepidiaquacellales bacterium OLB5 | reverse complement strand
AAAAAGGTCGGCAGGATAGTTGACGGTTTTGTAGATTACATCGTCAGTATATTTGTCTTCGTTGGCATTGGTATAGGGCTTTCTAAGCAAGTTTACTGGAATGAAGTTTACCTGTGGGGAAATTCATTTCTGGGATGGAATCCGTTAACATATATCTGGACTGCAAGTATACTGGGCGCAGTTTCATCCGCAATTCAGGCATTTTATTTTGATTTCTACAGGAATAAATTCCTTGAAATTGTTTACGGCAGAGCGCAGAATATTATCGAAGAAATAAAGGAATATGAAGAAGAAAGCGCCCGGCTGAGTTCTGAAGGCGGATATTATTTTCAGCGGTTCCTTATCGCAATTTACCTGAGTTACTCAGCCCTTCAGCTAAAGATCCAGCGTGACCATGAAGAAAACCACAATGAACAAAAGCCGAACCCTAAAGTATACTATGCAAAAAACCGCCTTCTGTTAAGGCTGTGGAGCTATGTTGGCTCAACTACACATATCACCCTGTGTGTTATAACTGCACTTGCCGGTAATATGGAAGCTTTTCTTATAATCTGCATTTTGCCTTTAAATTTACTAATGTTAGTTTTATTTTTAGTACAAAAGCAGGTAAATAAAGTTACAAGTTAAAATAAATTTAAATTTTAAAATGAAACCAGTAAAATTCAGAAAAATTATTTTGATTTTGGTTTTGCCGGTAATTTTATTTTTTTCATCAGGTTGTTTTGATGTAAAGCGTGAAATTCAGATGAATCCCGACGGCAGCGGCTACGAAAGTATTTACGTAACCCTGGATAAGGATTTTTTTGAGAGAATGGGCACACTCGCATCAAGTGATGCCAGCGGTAAGTGGAAAAAACGGGCTGACAGCTTAAATGATGACAGCAAGATAGAAAACCGCATTAAAATGGATATGCAGCGCGTTGGCGGTACTTCATTAAAAGATGTGAAAATTACCGCTAAAGAAGACGGTACAAAAGAAATATTCATGAAGTATTATTTTGA
This sequence comes from Candidatus Tepidiaquacellales bacterium OLB5, assembly GCA_001567545.1. Lineage (GTDB taxonomy): Bacteria > Bacteroidota > Ignavibacteria > Tepidaquicellales > OLB5 > OLB5. The sequence continues at coordinate 608 of LLZO01000352.1, read as the reverse complement.
GGATCCTTCTGTGCTGCTGAAAGTTATTAAAGAATGTACTTTCAGCTGGTCTAACCAGCTTCCTGTACAGTTCAGTACTTTAAAATTCCAGTATGATGAAGCTGACTTGTTCTTTAAGCACACAACCCGCAAAGCTGAACGCAGCTTTGATGATGAGCTTATGCACAGTGTTTTCAGCCCGCTTTATTCATCAAAAAAAGTTACCTATACAATCGATTTCCCTTTTGATGTAAAGGAATCCAATGCATCAAGCTCTGCAGGCAGAACTCTGACATGGGAAATGAACTTTGAGACAATTATGTTCAACCAGCAGACTGATACCGCCACACTGGTAAAAGACCCAACACTTGAATTAACATATGCAGAAAAAATTGACCGCTCAATTGGAAAAGTAAGCCAGAAGGAAAATCCCCTTATCCGCGTTCAGGTTTATAACAGGAACAAAGAACCGGTCAAAATTGGGACCGGGGTAGTTCTTAAAGACGGTCTGCTTGTTACAAATTTCCAGCTTATGAATTTAATTGAAGGCGCGGGATTTTTCAGCGTGATACTCCCAAGCGACTCGCTTGCAGGCATCGATGATATGACCGAAAAAGATCTTGATGAAA
>LLZO01000351.1 GCA_001567545.1 Candidatus Tepidiaquacellales bacterium OLB5 | reverse complement strand
AAAAAAAATATATTAATACCGGTTTCGTAATAGCTTTGCTTATCCTTATAACAGTTAATATAGTTATATACATCAACATAAGTTTTCATTTTGAGGATGAAATTGTTATCAATAAATCCCTTAACATCATACAGCATACAGAAGTATTATATTCCAAAATAATTGAAACCGAAACCAACAGGCGCGGTTATCTTATTACCGGAAATGCCGATTTCCTTAAAGATTATTATCCATCATTTAAAAGTATAGACAGCTCATTAGATATCCTTAAAAGATCTGTATTTGATCCTGATGAAAAAAAATTAATAGATTCGCTTCATATTTTAATTTACAGCAGAAAGGAGCTTCTTCAGGGATCTGCAGAGCAGCGTGATAAAAAATCATTTGATACAAAATCGCAAATTGAATATACGGAACTTGGCAGAGAAACTATAACCAGGATAAAAGCTCTGCTGAACACTATCCAGGAAAAAGAAAAAGCAAAGCTTGATCTAAGATTGATAGAAGCCGGGAAAAGCGCATCATATACTTTATCTAACCTTGTAATAGGCAATATCCTGGCGTTTATACTGTTGATATTTGCAGTAGTGATGCTTAACAGAAGCATTAACAGAAGAAAAGCAGCGGAACTTTCACTGGAAGAAAACCGAAACTGGCTTGCAACTACCCTGCAAAGCATAGGTGATGCCGTAATTGTTACAAGCAAAACCGGTGAAATATTATTTATCAATAAAGCAGCGGAAGAACTTACTGAATGGCGGAGCGATGAAGCAAAAGGCCTGATAATTGATCATGTGTTTAATATTTATAACGGTGAAACCGGTAAAAAGTCACCTGACCCTATTCAAATGGTTGTGGCTCAAAGAAAAGTTATTAATCTTGAGGATAATACCATACTGCTCACAAAAAATAATAATTCTATTTCCATTGATGACAGCGCGGCACCGATTATAAACGAAAGCGGAGAGTTAATAGGCGTTGTTATGATATTCAGGAATATTACTGAACGGAAACGCATTGAAAATGAAATATTAAACAATCAGAAATTTATTAAAAGAATTGCAGATTCACTGCCAAGTATCCTGTATATATATGATATAAGGGGAACTAAGCTTAACCTTACATATTTAAATTACAAAATCGCGGAAATACTGGGTTATACGTCTGAATATGTTCAGAGTAAAGGCTTAAAGTTCTTTGAGGAAAAAATACATCCTGATGATATTGTTAAATTAAGAACAAACCTGAATAAATACAGGAACGCAAATGATAATGAAATCATACATTACGAATACCGTATTATGGATTCCAATGGTAAATACAAATGGCTGAGAAGCTACGAAGTAGTATTTTCCAGGGGTGATGACGGAAAAGTAACTGAAATTCTGGGCTCGGCATTTGATATAACTGTAAGGAAAAATCTGGAGCAGGAGCTGATGAAATACAGCGGACACCTGGAGGAGCTTGTGGATAAAAGGACCGGTGAATTAAAAGCAGCTAACCTGAAGCTTAAAGAAGAAATTGCTGAAAGGGCAAAAGCTGAAAGCAATATTATTGATGCAGAAGAGAAATTCAGAAGCCTGGTTGAAAATGCACTGGTGGGCATTTATATACTTCAGGATGAAAAATATATTTATGTAAATCCCAGGTATGAAGAATTGTTCGGCTATCAAAAAGGGGAGATGATCGGTAAAAATGCATGGGATATTGTTGCACCCGGATATAAAGAGCTTGTAAAAAACAACATAAGTAAAAGGATAAACAAAGAAATCAGTACGATACAGTATTCTTTTAAGGCTATAACTAAGAACGGTTCCGAAATTGACGTGGAAGTTAAGGGTTCAACTATGATTTACAATAAAAAGTTATCCATTATAGGAACCCTGCAGGATATTACGGACAGGCTAAAAGCAGAGCAGGAATTAAGGAATTCGCGGCAAAAGCTGCTTCTCCACGTTGAAAGAACGCCGTTAGGCGTAATTGAATGGGATATGAATTTCAGTGTTGTTCAGTGGAATAAAGCTGCGGAGAAAATATTCGGCTGGTCGCAGTCTGAAGTATTATACAAAAGGGCTGACATAATTATACCGGATAATGCAAAAAAATATGTAAATAATATATGGGAGAATCTTATTAACCAGAAAGGCGGGGAAAGAAGTACCAATGAAAATATTACGAAAGATAAAAGGATAATATTATGTGAATGGTACAACACGCCGCTGATAAGTGATGACGGCAGCGTAATAGGAGTTGCATCGCTTGTTGAGGATATAACCGAAAGGGTTAAAGCAGAAGAACAGTTAAAACAGCAGAAAGAATTTCTGAGGACAGTTATCGATACAGATCCTAATTTTGTATTTGCCAAAGACTGGGATGGAAAGTTTACACTGGTAAATAAGGCTGCAGCAGTAAACTATAATTCAACACCTGATGAGCTGATAGGTAAATCCGATGCGGATTTTAATCCTAGCATAACTGAAGTGGAACATTTTCTTAAAGATGACAGGGAGGTAATTTTAAGCGGGAAGCCGAAATTTATAGCAGAAGAAATTGTTACTGATATTAAAACAGGCGAAGCTAAATGGTACCAGACAATTAAAGTACCTTTAAAAGGAAATGACGGGAAAACACACGTGCTTGGAGTTGCTGCAGATATAACAGCCCGCAAGCTGGCAGAGGAAATGACAAAAAAATCACTTCTTGAAAAGGAGCTGCTGCTTAAGGAGATACATCACAGGGTAAAGAATAACCTTCAGATAATAATCAGCCTGCTTAAGCTTCAGTCTGGTTATGTTTTTGACAGCCGTGACCTGGATATTTTCAATAAAAGCAGGTCAAGAATAGAAACAATGTCAATGATACATGAGAAGCTGTATAAATCCGATGATATTTCAAGGATAGATATTTCAACTTATCTTAAAGACCTGGTTTATCATTTGCTGAAAGCATATCATCTAAATACTTCAAAAATTGATTTCGAAATGAAGTCAGAAAATATCAGGATGTCAATAGATACAGCTATACCTTGCGGCTTAATTGTAAATGAGCTTATAAATAATATATTAAAGCATGCATTCCCGGATGGTTATACCGGAAAAATTACATTAAATTTGCTGAGGTCCGGTGAAAATATTAACCTTGAAGTGATTGATAACGGTATCGGTATTCCGGATAACTTCAGCCTTGAGGGCAGTGATTCGCTTGGATTTAAGCTGGTGGATACCCTTGTAAAGCAGCTGGACGGGGAAATAAAAGTATTCAATAACAACGGAACACATTTTATGATTGAATTTAAAGAATTAAAATATAAAGAAAGGATTTAATGAATATGTCAGGATTCAAATCTATGGCATTATTGCTGTTTTTTTCAATATCTTCGGTAATTTACTCACAAAGTTCATACCTGCAGGTTTCTTTGTTTGATGATGAGAGTTTCAGCGTTACTTTTGATAATACAGTCTTAGGATCAGGCCATTATGCTGAATTTGACGGAATATCCGCAGGTGAGCATTCACTTAAGATTGTTAGAGACGGTTCTGAAATGAGTCCCCAGGGTAATGTTTTATTTGACGGCAAAATAAAAATTCCGGCAGGTTATGATATATATGCAGTTATAGATGAATTTAATTCATTTTTGATTTACAAGAAGAAAAAATACGGATACAGCAGAATGGTGCCAGTGGGTGAATTTATTAAAAAATGCGGCAGTGATGGAAGCAATAACAATATTAAAATTGATAATACCACAAGTGATGAATGCCGTTATAAAATTATGAAAAAAGATGATTTTGACGACCTTAAAAAATCTGTGAACAACAGGAATTTCGAATCTTCAAATTCAGCGGTAGTAAAAACAGCAATTGATAATAATATTTTATCTTCAGAGCAGGTTAAGGAATTATTGAAATTTTTTACATTTGAAGATACAAAACTTGAGATTGCAAAATATTCGTATAAAAAAGTCTGCGATAAAAATAATTTTTTCAAGGTATATGATGCATTTGATTTTGAGTCCAGCATAACTGAATTAAAGAATTACATTTCAGGAAAATAATTATTAAATTTGCCCATGGAAAATCAAAATGAAGTAAATTATCCTTCAACAGGGTCAAGTTTCGGTTATGCACTGGGATTCTTAATATTTTACATAATTGTTGTATTTGCGGTTCTGGGCATATTTTTCAGGATCCCGTTTTGATCATATAAGGATTTTGTGCTGTTAAGGTTTAGTTATATCCTAACTAAACCTTTATTTTTATATTATATTTTGGAAAAGTATAAATTTAAATTAATATTTTTAAGAAAGATCAGTTATAAATGAATTGGCTTAAATTAGATTCCGAGGATAAACTTCAGGATATCCTTCAGGAAAGCAAAAACACCAACATCCTTGTTTTTAAATATTCGCCCGGCTGCATAGTTAATTATGTGGTAAAATTCCTGTTTGAAAGAGAGTGGAATGAGATGGAAATGAAAATGAAAACATACCTGCTAAATATTGCAGAAAATACCGGACTTTCAGGGAAAGTTGAAAAAATCACAGGCATAACACATGAATCACCCCAGGTTTTCATTTTCAGGGATTCAACACCCGTTTTTAATGCATCTCACGGCAGAATATTATTCTCAGAAGTCAGAAAGTTCAATAATTAATAAATACATTTGTTTATGAGCGCAAGGGTTCCGGTTTCAAAAATGTATAAGTTATTTATAGGCGGCAAGTTTACCCGTACTGAATCTGAAAGATACACTTCAGTTTTAAACCGCAAGACCGGCAAAAAACTGTGCAACGTCAGCCGTGCATCCCGTAAAGATATAAGAAATGCCGTAACTGCAGCAAGAGCCGGATTCAATACCTGGTCAGCAAAAACCCCGTATGAACGCAGCCAGATAATGTACCGCCTGGCTGAAATGCTTGAAGGCAGAAATGAACAGATCACAAATGAAATATATTTAACTACATCTAAAACCAGGAACGAAGCTGCAAAAGAAACCCTTAAGGCAATTGACAGGATAATATGGTATGCAGGATTATGCGATAAATACGGTCAGCTGATTGGCTCTGTAAATGATGTGCAGAGCGGGTATTTTAATTTTTCAATTGCTGAACCTTCAGGTGTTGCAGCAATACTGCTGCCGGAAGAAATGCCTTTCCTTGCCTTGATAACCAGGCTATGCGCTGTATTAACTGCAGGAAACTCCGCAGTTGTATTAACATCCGAAAGCTCGCCATTGCCTGCGCTGACATTTTCTGAAATTGCGGCAACAAGCGACATTCCCGCCGGGGTGATTAACATTATTACCGGGAATAAAAAAGAGCTGGTTCCGCATTTAGCTTCCCATATGGATGTGAATTCATTTGATTATGCTGAATCTAACCTGAAGTTCAAAAAGGAAGTAATGGAGCTTTGCTCCAATAATGTTAAACGGTTCATTTTTTCAGCTGCTGCCAATCCAAAAGACTATTTTAATGATGATATCAGCGAAGATATTTCACATGTCCGTAATTTTACCGAACTGAAAACAGTTTGGCATACAATGGGCTATTGATTCACCGAAACTGCACCCTTAATTATATTTATAAATAATTGAAATTATATTAACCTGTAATTTGTTTTGTTAATAGAACCATTTAACAAAACCAAAAGTATGAAGTGTGTTTACAGATTTATAAGCAGTATATTAATATGTCAGCTGGCCGGTATAATAGGCTCCTTATTCACTATCAGTTCAGTAAATTCATGGTATTTTGAGCTCAGTAAGCCGATCCTAAATCCGCCTGCGTGGGTTTTCGGACCCGTCTGGATAACATTATATTTTCTGATGGGAATTTCTCTTTTCATAATCTGGAATAAAGAAATCAGTTCACCGGAAAAAAAGAATGCTTTATTATTATTTTTTGTACAGCTTTTTTTAAATGCATCGTGGAGCCTGGTATTTTTCGGTTTGCATCAGCTGCTGCTTTCGGTGATTGTTATCATAATTTTATGGTTACTTATCTTTATCACGATAATTTTATTCGGTAAACTGTCCCGATCTGCCGCATTATTGCTTTTCCCGTATCTGATATGGGTAAGTTTTGCAGCATATTTGAATATTTCTATATATTTATTAAATAAATGATTATTTTAACAAAGTTTAACTAATTCCTTTAAAAATGAAACTAATTTAAGTATATTGCTGTATATAAGTATAGAAAATCATAAAATATATGATTTTATTGTAAATCTAAACAAAAATAATGCAAAAACGTAAATATCTGATCCCGATTTTCCTGATGTTGATCTCCATCGGAGTTCTTGTTGGCATGAAAGTCAATACTGCTGCTTCCGGTGATGATCTGTTTAATAATGTCAAGAAATTCAACGAAGCTCTCACTTTGGTCCAGAAAAATTATGTAGATGATGTTAATACAGAAATGCTGACTGAAGCTGCGATAAAAGGTATGCTTATGCAGCTTGATCCTCATTCTACTTACATAACACAGGACCAGTTAAAACGGATTAATGAAGATTTCCAGGGCAGCTTTGAAGGTATTGGCGTTGAGTTTGATATAGTAAACGATACAATTACAATTGTAACTCCAATTTCAGGCGGACCCTCAGAAGCATTGGGAATTATAGCCGGTGATAAAATTGTAAAGATTGATGGTGTAAACTCAGTTGGTATGTCAAGGGAAGATGTACCCAAAAAATTAAGGGGACCCAAAGGAACAAAAGTAACAGTTTCCATATCCCGCGGCGGTAATCCGAATCTGATTGATTTTGAAATTACCAGGGATAAAATTCCATTATACAGTGTTGATGCTTCATTTATGATAAATAATGAAGTAGGTTATGCAAGAGTTACCCGTTTTTCAGCAACAACATATGATGAGTTTTCAAAATCACTTGCTGAGCTAAAGAAGCAGGGAATGAAAAAGCTTGTACTTGATCTCAGGAATAATCCCGGCGGATATCTTGACCAGGCATTTAAAATGGCAAGTATGTTCATCGATCGCGGCAAAAAAATAGTTTATACAAAAAGCAGAATTTCAGCTTTTAATGATGAATATGTTTCAGAAGGCGGTGAATATACCAATATGCCTCTTATCGTTTTAGTAAATGACGGTTCTGCATCTGCAAGCGAGATAGTTTCCGGCGCAATTCAGGACTGGGACAGGGGTCTTATTGTGGGTGAAAATACATTCGGCAAAGGTCTTGTCCAGAGGCAGTATGACCTTTCAGACGGCTCAGCAATGAGAGTTACAACATCAAGGTATTATACTCCTTCAGGAAGGCTTATACAGAAACCATATGAAGGCGGTGAATACAAAAAGATGCTTATGAATCCCGAAGAAGGTGATAACCTGTATCATACAAAAGATACAAAGGATACAAGCAGGCCTGAATTTAAAACCATGGGCGGCAGAACAGTTTTAGGCGGCGGCGGTATAACCCCTGATTTTGTTATTACACTTGATACATTAACAAATTATTCTGTCCAGTTAAGAAGGGTTAACCTGTTCCTGGAATATGCAAATGCTTATTATGATGCAAACCGCGAGAACTTAAAATCAAATTATTCAGATTACCTGAAGTTCAGGGATAATTTCCAGGTGACACAGAACATGCTGGATGATTTTAAAATGCTTGCAGCTTCAAAAAATATTGAATTCAATGAAGAACAATGGTCAAGGGACCTTGATTTTATCACAACAAGCATAAAATCAATAATAGCCCGAGATATCTGGGGTAATAACGGAAGCATGGCAGTATGGCTGGAAACAGATAAACAGTTCCAGAAAGCTATGACATTATTCCCCGAAGCCGAAAAGCTGGCGCAGCTTAAATAAACTTTAAAAACCGAGAGTATTAATGCTCTCAAAATATAAAAATATAATTTTTTTGTTAGTCTTGCTGTCATTAACTGGCAGCAGGACTTTTTCACAAACAGAGGTTTTTTACTCAGGTGAAGAGCTTTATTACGAAGTATATTATTCGTTCATTAATATAGGCTGGGCAAAGTTTACCACTGAAAAAGTGCCGGGAAAAGTTGATCATTATACCTGCCGTGCTGTTTTAAAGTCCAATAATTCGCTGCCGTTTATTGATGTGGATTTTGATTTCACGAGTGATATAAAAATTTTAAACGGCAGAATAATGCCGCTTAAATTTACATCACACCAGCATAAAGACGGGAAAAAAAGTACGGAAATTTATGAATTTCTGTATGATTCTGCTCTTGTAAAAATTAAAAGAACAGGTTATGATGGAAATACCGAAGCAGATAAGTTAATTAAAACCTCGACTGTATTCCAGGACGGGCTTTCTATATTTTATTTTGCAAGGGCAAACACAAATAAAGATATGACCGAATATGTTCCGGTACTGATGCAGATGGATACATCGATGATGAAAATTGATTTTTCAACTAAAAAAACCGGGGTTGAAATAAGCGAATTCGATGGAGAAATAGCTTCTGTATATCTTGAAGGTGTATCATATTTTACTGCTGTATTTGGTTTAACGGGAGAATTTTCCGGCTGGTTCTCAAGCGATGCAGCGAGGATTCCCCTTAAAGCCAAGCTGCAGGTAGAAATAGGTAATATTACTCTCGAATTGAAGTCATGGAAACATGGCAGCTGGCAGCCGCCGAAATATTAATCCTGAGTGAAGCGAAGGATCTTATTAATTCATCGTAATATTGAAAATTCTACTCAAAAAATTTATTCTTTAAATTTTATTTATATACAATTAAAGATTCCTGCCTGAGCCCCAAAGGGGTAAACAGGGAATGACAATATAAAATAAATGATTCTTCCATATCAAAATAAATATCCAAAGATACATGATTCAGTACTGGTTGCTGAAGGAGCGCATATAATAGGTGATGTAGAAATTGGGAAAGATTCAAGCATCTGGTTCAATACAGTAGTAAGAGGAGATGTAAATTACATCAGGATTGGAGAACGGACGAATATACAGGACCTGACCATGGTTCACGTTACTTATAAGAAATTCCCGACTTTTATTGGCAGCGATATTTCAATAGGGCACAGTGCTGTGATTCACGGCTGCAGGATTGAGGATTTTGTACTTATTGGTATTGGTGCAAAATTACTCGATAACTGTCATGTGAATTCTTATTCTCTCGTAGCTGCCGGTTCAGTTGTTAAGGAAGGATTTGAAGTTCCGGAAGGTACATTGGTTGCCGGAGTACCGGCAAAAATCATCAGGGATCTTAAACCAGAAGAGATTGAAAAGATTAAACAAAATGCTAAAAACTACCTGTTTTACTGCACTCAGTATAAAGAATTCAACAATGGTGCAGGATTTCAGGACTTTTTGACACTTGACAAATAATAAATTTCTGCATATTTTTAAATTGCTTAATATAAGAAGTTTAGAAAATATGTTAATGTTTCACTTTAATTTAAGAATACAAGTATAGATTTTTTGATTAAAAAGGGAAAGTATAAAGGAAAAATTCAAAAAAATTCCTCAATATTAATTAATAATTTTCACCCCGCGTATAAACTGCCAATTTCACATAAAATTGTTAAGGAATCGCTGTCTAAAGTAATGGATGGGGAGGATTGCCGTTTTAATGAAATTATTGTAAATTTCGTAAATAACAGGATGATCAGAAAGCTTAATTCTGACCATTTAAAACATGATTATTTTACTGATATTATAACTTTTCCTTATAATGATAAATCAAACGAAATTGAAGGTGAATTATTTATTTCCCTGGATACAGTAAAAAAAAACGGGAAAATTTACGGTACCGGCTACAAACCGGAACTTATTCGTGTTATAATACATGGAGCACTGCATTTAACAGGCTATAAGGATAAAACCAAAAGCCAAAAGGAACTAATTAGGAAAAAAGAAAATTTTTACCTTAGCTGCTGAAACTGACTGAAAAAGGATAAAATTTTAAAGAAATAACAGATGCTGTACGAAAAAATTATTGAAATAATCGTGTTTCTGCTGAGCGAACTTAAAAACAACAAGCAGCTTGCCGATGTTGATATAGATAACCTTTCAAAACTGGGTTATACACAAAATGAAATAAACACTGCATTCAGCTGGGTATATTCAAAGATCTATGCAGGTGAAAAAATATTTCTGGATGAAAAATCCGATACAAGGTCACAGAGATTTCTGCATGATACAGAACAGAATATTATATCTGCTGAAGCATACGGATACCTTGTCCAGTTAAAAGAGCTGGGTTTAATCAACAATATGGATATTGACCTTATAATTGATAAAATCATGGTTTCAAGCTACAGCTCCATTTCAAAAGATGAAATGAAATCTATAATTGCTTCATATTTGCTTGATATAGAGGAAATGAATGATGCAAACAGCAGGGTAATGATCAACTTAAACGATACAATACATTAAAAAGATACTATAGAGAAAAACAGAAAAAATGGCAAAATCACTTGTAATAGTTGAGTCACCGTCTAAAGCAAAGACAATAAATAAATATCTTGGAAAAGGATTTAAAGTTATTGCCTCAGTAGGGCATATAAAGAATCTTCCTAAAAGCAAGATAAGCGTTGATTTTGAAAATGATTATGAGCTCACATACGAAACAATTCCGGGTAAGGAAAAAGTTATACATGAATTAAAGGAGCTAGCAGGCGAATCTGATAAAATATTCATAGCAACTGACCCTGACCGTGAAGGTGAAGCAATTGCTTTTGATATAGCTGAAGAAGTAAAGGATAAGAACTCTAATATATACAGAGTTCTTTTTAATGAAATTACTAAAAAAGGTGTAGAAGAAGGGATAAATAACCCCCTTCAGATCGATGAAAAGCTGGTAAGCTCTCAGCAGGCAAGAAGAGCGCTTGACAGGATTGTAGGCTACAAAGTAAGCCCGTTCCTGTGGAAAGTAATATATTACGGTCTTTCTGCAGGCAGGGTTCAGTCGGTTGCATTAAGGCTGATATGCGACAGGGAAGAAGAGATAAGGAAATTCGTACCAACCGAATACTGGAGCATTCTTGCAAATTTCAAAGACAGGGATAAGAACAAGATATTTGAATCGAAGCTGATATCACAAAATGAAACTTCATTTAAGTTCAACGGCGATGACCCGAAAATTAACAATGAAAATGAAGCAAATGAAATTGTAAATGACCTTAACTCTAAACAGTTCAAGGTTTCTGATATAACCAAAAAAGAAGTAAGGCGTAACCCATACCCGCCATTCACAACTTCTTCATTACAGCAGGATGCATCAGTAAGGCTTCGTATGGCGCCTAAAAAAACAATGATGCTGGCGCAAAAGCTGTATGAAGGTATTGATATCGGTGAAGAAGGATTGACAGGTTTAATTACATACATGAGAACTGACTCAACCAGGCTAAGTGAAGATGCGGTAAGCGAAGCAAGGGGATTTATAAAGGAAAAATTCGGCAAGGAATACCTTCCGGCATCTCCGAAAGTATATTCAAAGAAAAAAGAAAATACGCAGGATGCTCATGAAGCAATCAGGCCAACATCTGTATGGCGTACACCTGAAAGCCTTAAAAAAGACCTGACACCAGACCTGTATAAGCTTTATGAGCTGATATGGAAAAGGTTTGTTGCCTGCCAGATGCAGAATTCTGTCAGCGATCAGATCACTCTGTTAATCGATACATTTTCTGAATCTGAAAACGGGAATAAAATAAATAATTACCAGTTCAGGACAACTGACTCTACAATTAAATTCAAAGGTTTCCTTGCATTATATGAAGATGTATTTGAAGATGAAAAAGAAGATACAGAAGATGAATTTGCAATACCGGAAGGAATTGAAGTAGGCGACCTGCTTGATCTAAAAGAAGTGTTCAGGAAACAGCATTTCACAAATCCGCCGCCCAGGTATACTGAAAGCAGCCTCATAAAGCAGCTGGATAATCTTGGCATCGGAAGGCCTTCGACCTATGCGCTGATAGTATCAACCATCATAAACCGTACTTACTGCGACCTGAAAGAGCGCAAGCTCTATGCAACAGAGCTTGGTGAAACGGTTAACAAGCTGCTTGCTGCTCATTTTTCTGATGTGATAAATGTTAAATTTACTGCGCAGATGGAAGAAGAGCTTGATAAAATTGCAGAAGGCGAGCTTACTTATAAAAAAGTGCTTAATGATTTCTACCTGCCTTTTAATTTAGACCTGGAATTCCTGAATAAAAAGACAAAAGATATCAAGGAATCATTGATAGAGCATACTGATATTGACTGTGATAAATGCGGCAATAAGATGCTGATTAAATGGGGCAGAAACGGAAGGTTTCTTTCCTGCAGCAAATATCCAAAATGCAAAAATGCGCAGCCGCTTCCGGGTGAACAGGAAGAACACCAGGAGCTTGCCGAAGGCAAGATATGTAATTTATGCAATGCTCCAATGGTAGTTAAATCCAGCAAATACGGAAAATTCCTTGGCTGCTCGCGTTATCCTGAATGCAAAAACATACAGCCCATCACCCTTGGTATAAAATGCCCCAAATGCGGAGAAGGGGAGATACTTGAACGTAAAGCGCTGAAATCCAGAAAGATATTCTTCGGCTGTACCAGGTATCCTGACTGTGATTTTATTGCTAACACAAGGCCAAGAGAAACCAAGTGCGAGATGTGCGGCAACAGTTATATGCTTGAAAAATATTCCAAGAAAAAAGGCGATTATCTGGAATGTCCTGCCTGCAAGCATAAAGTGGATATAGAATCAAAGGAAAGTGTTGAG
>LLZO01000350.1 GCA_001567545.1 Candidatus Tepidiaquacellales bacterium OLB5 | reverse complement strand
TTGGTTCTTTTTGTTATCAAAGACAAAAAGAACAAATATAAAAGATACATAAATCTTTAATTTTTCACTAATATCAATTATTACATTCATTATTTATAATTATATTTTTCCTTATATTTGCACATTCAAAGTCCTCAATTTAATCCGGTAATTTTAATCTATTATTTTATATAACTATGAATCGTATATTAACTGCGTTTCTCGCCTTCATTTTTATTTCAGCAGGTATTTATGCACAGAATTCACTGCCTGACGGATACTATTTAAAAAAGCTTGCCAACGGGCTGGATGTTCTTGCTGTAATTGATAAAAGCGTACCGATTGCAACTATAGAAATTAACGTGAAGAACGGCGCTTATACAGAATCAGCCGAATACAGCGGGCTTTCACATTTTTACGAACATATGTTCTTTAAGGCAAATAAAGATATTCCCTCGCAGGAGGCATATATAAAACGCACTCGCGAGCTTGGAATTGTATGGAACGGAACAACATCTGTAAACCGGGTAAATTATTTTTTTACTCTTCCGGCAAAAAACCTGGAAGAAGGATTAAAGTTCATGAACAGCGCTATACGCTACCCGCTTTTTCTTGAACAGGAAATGACCAATGAACATCCTGTTGTTAACGGAGAGTTTCAGCGGGGTGAGTCAAACCCAGAATTCAATTTATATTACGAGTTCCAGGAAAAAATGTGGGGCAAGGATAAAAGCAGGAAGATTCCTATAGGCGACCATGATATAATTCTTTCAGCAACCCCTGAAAAGATGAGGACAATTCAGCAGAAATATTACTGGCCAAATAATTCAATTCTGATAATTTCAGGAGATATAACCCCTGAAGAAGCTTTCGGTAAAGCAGAGCAGATCTTCGGAGACTGGCAGCCATCAGGTTTTGACCCGTTTGAAAAATACCCGGTACCTGAGTTTAAGCCGCTTGCTGATGATATATATTTTATCACTACAAGCGAAAATACCCAGGCTCCGGTAATTTACATCGGCTGGCATGGACCCGATACCAGGAAAGATATCGAAGCAACATATGTAGCTGATGTGTTTTCTTCTGTAATAAACCTTGAATCATCCAAATTCAAGAAAGAGCTTATTGATGCCGGGCTTGCAACAGAGGCATCACTTTATTACGGAACAGATATATATACCGGTCCCATACAGCTGCGTATAGTTCCTAATCCTCAGAAGCTTAAGGAATGTTTAGAAGCTCTGAATTCACATATTGATATGTGGGATTCCGATACTTACTTTACTGAGGAACAGCTGAACACAGCGAAGAACCAGCTTGTTATACAGGAAGAGTACCAGCGCGAGCAGACATCATCACTTTCACATACTCTCGGATACTTCTGGGCAATTGATAAGCTGGATTACGGGTTTAAATATACCGATAATATAAAAAAAGTTACACGCAGTGATATAAAAAAATATATCAGCAAATATATAAAAGGAAAGAACAGGGTATCCGGCTTACTGCTTTCACCCGGTATGCAGCAAACAATGGGTATTAAAAAATTTGAAGACCTGATTAATTAAAATTCTTTGAAAATGAAAATAATAAACAGAATAAAAGCCTTCGCTGTAATCATTTTAACCGGAATAATTTTTTCTTCACAGTTAACATATTCACAAAACAGCCTTAAAGAGCTGGATATAGACGGCATAAAGGTAATATTTAAGAATACAGGTAAAAACGTTATAAGCGCCCGGCTGTTTGTAAACGGTGGCACAGCAAATTACCCGCTTGATAAGCAGGGTATTGAAGCTCTGGCATACAGCTACATTATTAAAGGCGGCACAAAAACAAAAAGCAAAACCCAATTCCTGGCTGCTGCAGAAAAAATCGGCACAACTTTCGGAAGCGATGCATCGCTTGATTACGGAGAGCTTAATATGCAGTGCCTAAAAGAATACTGGGATGAATCATGGGACCTGTTTGCTGATGCATTAATGAATCCCGCTTATGATAACACAGAGTTTAACAATAAAAAGGAACAGTATATATCGTATGCCAAACAGAACGAAGGCGACCCGGATGCAAAGCTGGAAAGAATTACATACGAAACATCCTTTAAGGGCAGGAATTACGAAAAAGATCCGTATGGTACTGAAACCTCATTAAAGAGTATTTCTCTTGATGATGTAAAGAATTTTATTTACTCAAACCTTGTTAAAAAAAGGATTTTTCTTGTTGTTACCGGCAATGTAACTGAAAGCGACCTCAGGGAAAAGATCAGTAAATCTCTGGCAAATCTGCCGGAAGGATCAGCGCCATTAACCGAAACACCTGTAAAAGTTGAGCAGCCCGGCCACGATATAGAACAGCGTAAAATTTCAACAAACTATCTGTGCGGTATCATGTCCGGTATACCGTGGGATTCACCCGATGCAGTTGCCATGATGCTGGCAATGAGCATTATGTATGATAAATATTTCATAGAGCTGCGCTCAAAACGCGGATTATCATATGCCCCCGCTGCATATATGAACAATGCTGCAATTACAAGTCCCTTCAGTGTTTTTTATATCACAACGGATAAACCAAAGGAAGCAATTAGTGTAATGGTTGATATAATAAATGATGTAAGGAAAAACGGTTTCAGCAGCGAAGATTTTTCCAAAGCAAAGGAAACATATTTAACCCGTCATTTTATGAGGCTTGAAAACGCTTCAAGCCAGTCGCTGAACATCGGCAGGTGGAAAGTAAGAAATAATCTAGCGGCATTTGATAATTTTGAAGCATTGCTGAATGCAGTAACAATTTCCGATATCAACCGGGTTTTTAACAGCAATACAGGCAATATAAAGTGGAACTACCTTGGCGATGAAACAAAAATTTCGCCGGAAGATTTTAAACAGCTTGAAAAAATAGGATTTTAAAACGGATTCAGTAATTTTAATTGAATTTAGAATTTCCTGATTTTTGACTAATTTATGAAATGGATAAAGTAATAAAAGAATTTAATGGTTTTTCTGAAGCCGAACAGGATGATATAAATTATTACAGCAACCTTGATCCGAATGAAAAAATTAAGGAACTGGAGCAGATTCGAGAACAATACTTAAATTCAATTAATGCCACAGAAGATCAGCGACGACTTCAGAGAGTTTTTGAAGTTGTTGACAGAACATAATGTCGAATATCTTATCGTTGGCGGATATGCGGTTTCATTTTATTCGCGTCCCAGATATACTGATGATCTGGATGTTTGGATCAATCCAACCTCGGAAAATCTTAATAAAATATTATTAGTTTTAAAAGAGTTTGGGTTTTCAGAAGCTTTTATTAAAGAAGAAGATTTTCTGAATAAACCTAAAGTATACCGGATTGGCAATCCGCCATTAAGGATTGAAATCTTAAATGAAATAGATGGATTGAAATTTGAGGAGGCTCTCATGAACAAAACCGAAGGTAAATACGCGGATCTGGAAAGAGTCTTTTATATATCGATAGATGATTTAATAAAAAATAAAACTGCGGCAAACAGGACCAAAGACAAACTTGACCTTGAATATTTACGTACCTATCGCAAAAAATAACAAATCAATTAACAAATGAACGTAGAAACTATAAAAACAGGCAAATGCCCTGTTTGCGGAAGCAGCGAAGTATATGATAACCGGGGAGCATCTCCCGGCAACCAAAGAAAATTTATTACTGTTTCTGCAGCAAAAAGCTTTGTTATTGATGCATATGTTTGCACCGCCTGCGGTTATTTTAAGGAATTTATCCGTGATGAAGATATGAAAAATGAAAAGCTTATGAACAAGGTAAAGGAAAAATGGAATAAGACGGGCGAAGGCAGAATTGGGTAAGTATATTATTTTATTAGGTCTGGTTTTTGATAACAAATAATCCTACTCCGGCCAAACAGGACCCCTTCCTTGCTCTGCGTTTTGCAGAATTCCGTTATTATTTATTCTCTAATTTTTTTGTAACTGTTGGGCTTTTAATACAGGAAGTCATAATCGGCTACGAGCTTTACCGCCTGACCCGCGACCCGCTTGCAATCGGTATGATAGGACTTGCCGAGGCTATTCCCTTTATTTTGCTTTCGCTTTTCGGCGGACATTATTCCGACAAGCTGAAAAAAAAGAATATTCTCATCTGGTCACTCTCGTTTATAATGCTTGCATCGGTCGTGCTGTATTTTCTTTCATTCAGCCTGCTGAACGAAGAACATGCGGGCGAGCTTAAATATGTTATCTGGTCAGTAATATTTTTTATCGGTGTCTGCAAAGCATTTTTCTTTCCGGCATCTACTTCAATTAAAACATACCTTGTCCCCAGGGAAGTTTATGCAAATTCCGCCACATGGAGCTCTTCTTCATGGCAAACCGGGGTAATTATAGGACCGGGTGTATCAGGCTTTCTTTATAGCCTGTTCGGTTTTTCAGGCACTTTATTATTTGTAATCGGAATATTATTCCTTTCGATTATTGCTGTTACTCTCATTAAAAACCGTCCGCCTGACCCTTCTGAAGAAGGTACAATGCTGCAAAAGATCAAAGAAGGATTCAGCTATACATATAAAACAAAAATAATTTTCTATTCTATTTCGCTGGATATGTTCTCGGTTATGTTCGGGGGAGTTGTTGCAATACTTCCGGTCTTTGCAGAAGATATCCTGGGCGTGGGAGCTGAAGGGCTGGGAATAATGCGCGCCGCTCCCTCTGTCGGGGCAGTACTGGTACTATTAATACTTTCAAAATATCCCCCGATGAAACGTGCCTGGCGTAACCTGCTATGGGCTGTTGCCGGATTTGGTATTGCAACCCTGGTCTTTGCATTGTCAGAAAATTTTATTCTTTCGGTTGCTGCATTATTTGCCACAGGTGCATTTGACAGCGTCAGCGTTGTAATTCGCTCTACCCTGCTTCAGCTTCTAGTGCCTGATTATATGCGCGGCAGGGTTAATGCAATTAACGGAATATTCTTATCAAGCTCCAATGAGGTCGGCGCATTTGAATCAGGCCTGGCAGCCAAGCTTATGGGAACAGTACCGTCTGTTGTATTCGGGGGAGTAATGACAATGGTTATTGTTACATATATCTGGCTTAAAAGCAGGGACCTGCTGAAAAAAGATTTTTCATCATAAATAATATACTTTATAAAAAATAAATTATTATATTTAATTTATGAACAATAATTTAACAATAGCTGAGCATTACTACAGAGGCTGGGAAAATTCTGATAAAGGGCTTCTTAAAATATCACCTGATCTTAAATTTAAATCTCCCGATGCTGAATACCATAGCTCAGAAGATTTTTTAAAAGAATGCTGGCAGTACAGCGGCATGAAAATGAACAATAAAATTTTCCTTTCAGGCGGTGATCATGTATGCGTAAAATATGAATTCAGTATGCCTGACGGTTCAGTGAAACCCTGTGTTGAATGGCTTACATTTAAAAAGGGAATGATTTCTGAAATACTTGTGTTTTATAACAAATAACAATTAAAGATCTATTTATAGGAGACATTTTATGAAAATAGGTATTTTAGGATCAGGAGCTGTTGGTAAAGCGCTGGCAGTTGGTTTTGCATCTGAGGGAAATGATGTAATTCTTGGCACACGGGAACCGGGGGCAGATAAAATTCAGCAATGGTTAAGTGCAAACACCGGTATTAAAGCCGGATCTTTTGAAGAATCTGCAAAACACGGTGAATTGCTGGTATTATGTCCGTTATACCGGGCTATTGATAGTGTGATTGAGCTTGCAGGAAAAGAAAATTTCAGCGGGAAAATTGTAATTGATACAACAAACCCTATTGCTGAAGAACCGCCGGTAAACGGTGTATTAAAGTATATCAAAACTGCCGATGGTTCAGCAGGTGAATATATTCAAAATAAACTCCCGGCAGCTCATATTGTAAAAGTATTTAACAGTATCGGCAGTGCGTTTATGTACAAACCAAAATTTGAAGAAGGTCAGCCAACAATGTTCATATGCGGAAATAATGATGATGCTAAAAAAACTGTGACAGATATTCTGGCAGCATTTGGCTGGGATGTGATGGATTCAGGCGGTATCGAAGCATCCAATGCGCTCGAAGGTCTGTGTATCATCTGGTGCGCCCGCGGTTTCCGCGAAGGGCAGTGGAGCCATGCATTTAAACTGCTTAAAAAATAGATTATATTTGAAATAATTAAAAACATTGAGGGATATTATACATCCCTCTTTTTATATGGAGGAGTAAAAAATGTTTGATGAACTTTTAAAACTGGTAGGCGGGGAAGCCGGCGAACAGATAATCAACAACCCGCAGATCCCAAATGAACAAAATGATGCTGCAATAGAAACTACAGCATCGAGTATTATGGATTCTCTCAAAGGGCAGATATCTTCAG
Organism: Candidatus Tepidiaquacellales bacterium OLB5; assembly: GCA_001567545.1. Taxonomy (GTDB): domain Bacteria; phylum Bacteroidota; class Ignavibacteria; order Tepidaquicellales; family OLB5; genus OLB5. The sequence continues at coordinate 6,632 of LLZO01000350.1, read as the reverse complement.
GCAATGGCGCAGATGTATTAAGTCTGCTGGGCGGCCAGACAAGTGTACAGGGTAGCCCGCTAGTGGGCGGTTTAACAGCTAATGTTACAAACAGTCTGATGGATAAGCTTGGTGTATCAAGCCCTGTTGCAAAACAAATTGCAGCTTCGCTGGTTCCGGTTGTAATAAGCAGGCTGGTGAACAGGACAAATGACCCAAATGATAACGGGTTTGATATCAATTCAATTTTCGGCTCATTAACAGGAGGCAAATCTGATCAGTTCAATTTAGGCGGTTTGCTTGGGGGATCTCAGAATCCCGGGAAGCAGGAACAATCCCCTGACCTGGGCAGTATATTCAATATTCTTGCAGGTAAATAAATTAACTATCTATAACCAAATGAAAATATTATTTACATTACTGGCAGTATCAATCATCTTTTTTTCCTGTGGAAAAAAAGATGAAATAAAAAACACTGATAATCAGAAAAAAGATACAACTACACAAACTAAAACAGAAACAAAATCAAATTCAACCGGAACAACTGAACCCGGTGAATCATTGAGCGAAGGGATCAAAAACCTGGTATACGAACCCGGTAAAATTCCCCCATCCGTAAAATATGACGGCAAAATTGTTGCAGGAGCTAAATGGGAAGATAAGAACGGGCAGAACCTGCTGATAGTATGCGAAACCGAAGTAAAATCAAAAGGCGATGAACGCTCAAAAGAGCTGTTTGCTTACCAATACATAATAAATGGTGAAGATTCCAAAATGCTGTGGAAAGTGAATGATTTTGTAAAAGACTGCCCGCTTGATATTACTTTAAGTCTGATACCCGGCTCAATATCTGTTACCGATATAAATAAAGACGGCATTGCAGAAAATACTTTTCTTTACAGGATGGCATGCAAAGGGGATGTATCTCCAGATGATATGAAGCTTATAATGCACGAAGGTGAAACAAAGTATGCTATCCGCGGACAGATGCTGCTGATTATGGGAGGTGAAAAATACGGGGGTGAGATGAATACAGACCCGTCATTCAATAAAGCGCCTTCGGGATTTTTTGCTTATGCAAGGGAACAATGGAAAAAATTTGAAACCGAAAAAGCCGGTGAATAATTATAAAAGTAAAATTTATTCACTATTCAGACTTATTTAATGAAGACTTATTTGATTTTGATTTTGTTCTTTTTGTGTCAAGACAAAAAGAACAAAATCAAAGGATAAACGAGTATTTAACTTTTATGAAAGGGTTTACAAAGCAAGTGAACATCAATTCAAACAATAATATTCCTGCAGGCTGCCCTGCTGAAGCGCCAGCAGTGTTCTTAAATTAACATGGTTAGTCATCGTCATATTAAGCGCCTGTTCGCTTCCTCTTATTACCAGGTCATACTTTTCCAGGTCATTTAAGCCAACGGAGTTGGCTATGAGGTAAAAACCGGGTTTGGGAAGTTTTTCAAGATCAAGCTTCAGAACCAGCTTATTATACTTAAGAAATGCTTCCAGAAGATTTTTGCTTGGTTTAACCGAATTCCTGCGAAGCAGCTCAAGATCTCCGTAGGGATATAATCTTTCGGGGTGTTCATCAATGTATTCAAGCGTATTAAATATATCTATTCCCTTTACCGATATATCCAGCTCGCCGTTCGGGTAGCGTGCAAGCACTTTTTCAAGCTTAACAAATGAACCTGTGCCGTCAATATTTCCGGAGCGTACAAACGGAATCCCGAAATAACCGCCGGAATTTTCTATATCAGCAAAAAGATTTTTATACTTCTGTTCGAAAATATGCAGAAACCTGGTTTCGCCCGGCAGTACTATTATGCCAAGCGGAAAAAGTGGTATGCTTTTTTCAGTAATATGTTCTTCCTTATTCACTTAATAACGATTTTTACAGCAACATTTTAAAAAATAATTTCATATTTTAAAAGGAATTAATTCAAAAAAAGGTTTCAATTATATTATATAAATATGAAAATTAAACTGTTTTTCTTCCTATCTTTTGTATTTACAGTATTTAACACAGCTTTTTCGGGTGATATTTACGGAAAATTTACTGTTGATGGGATTGAGCGGGAGTACATTCTGCACCTTCCAAAAAATTACGGCAGTGAGCCGCTGCCGCTTGTGATGGTGTTCCACGGAGGAGGCGGTACGGCTGAACAGATAAAGGATCATGTTAAGTTCAATAAAACTGCAGATAAAAATAATTTTATTGTTGTTTACCCGAATTCTGTTGATAAGAACTGGAGCGATGGAAGGATAGGTGATAAGCTTCCGATGGAAAGGGATGATGTAAAATTTATTTCAATGCTGCTTGATACATTATCACTTAATTATAAAATAAACACAAAAAGGATTTTCTCAACGGGTATTTCAAACGGAGCATTTTTTTCAATTTACCTGGCATTAAAAATGCCGGAAAGGCTGCTTGCCATTGCTCCGGTATGCGGAAGCATTCCGGAAAACCTGAAAGATAATTTTAAGCTTTCTTCCCCGGTTTCCCTTCTGCTGATAAACGGCACCAAAGATCCACTTGTAAAATACGATGGCGGAGCAGTTGGTTTTGGAGATGATGAAGGAAAACGCGGCTCAAGTATTTCAACAGACTGGGCTGTTAAAATATGGACAGAAAACAATTCATGCCAGCTTTCCAGCAAAATAGAAACAATGGATGATACTGAAGATGACGGCTGCTCTGCTGAAAAAACCACTTATTACAAATGTTCGAGCGGCACTAAGGTTGTGCTCATTAAGATCAAAGGGGGCGGGCATACATGGCCCGGCGCATCGCAATACCTTCCTAAAATTCTTGTTGGAACTGTTTGTAAAGATTTTAATGCAAATGATGTTATATGGGAATTTTTCAGCTCTTTACCTGATAAAAATTAAACTTATACCCGGCCGCTGTTATGAGCAATATTAATATAAGGAGCATTACCGAAATTGATTACCCGGATATAAAAAGGATTTATGAAGAAGGCATTGAAACCGGTAATGCTACATTTGAAACAACTGCTCCTGAGTGGGATGAATGGAATTCTTCAAAACTGCCGGAGTGCAGGCTGTGCGCTGTTTCGGGAAATGAAATATCCGGGTGGGCTGCGCTTTCACCAACCTCAAAACGATTTGTGTACAGGGGTGTGGTTGAAGTTAGTATTTACATATCAAATAAATTCCACGGCAAAGGTGTAGGAAAAATGCTGTTGAATACATTAATTAAAGAAAGTGAAAAATACGGCTATTGGACTTTATATGCGTCAATCTTTCCGGAAAACACAGCAAGTATGAAGCTGCATCTTTCCTGCGGATTCAGGGAAATAGGTTATATGGAAAAATCAGGATGCATGCACGGCGTATGGCGCGATACAGTTCTGTTTGAAAGAAGAAGTAAAATTACGGGAAAATAAAAATATGCAGAAGCTTTATTTAAAAAATATGGTTTGTACACGCTGTATAAAAGTAGTGCGTGAAGAACTTGAAAAAACAGGGATCAAATATAATTCCATTCAGCTTGGTGAAGTTATACTGCCTGAAAGTATATCCCCGGAAAAGCTTGAAAAGCTTAATATGGCATTGCTTGAAAACGGTTTTGAAATAATTGATGATTCAAAAAACCGGCTTATCGAAGAAATAAAAACACTGGTAATAAAAAGTATCTACGAAGAATCAAAACCTGAAGCTCTCAATTATTCTGATTATCTTTCCAAAGCAACCGGTAAGCCCTACCCTGTTCTTAGCAATTTATTTTCATCAGTAGAAAATATTACAATAGAAAAATATATCATATCACAAAAAATTGAACGGGCTAAAGAGCTCCTTGTTTACGGTGAGCATACTTTAAGCGAAATTGCTTTTATACTGGGCTATAGCAGCTCTCAGCACCTTTCAAACCAATTCAAAAAAATTACAGGTTTCACTCCCAGTTATTTTAAAGAACTTAAGGAAATCAAACGCAGCTCAATAGATAAACTTGCAAAATAGCCCTTAAATTGCTGTTCTTCATAAGTTTAGCAATTCTTTAAAATCTTACACCATTAAATTAAAATAATGTAACGTATTGCCCTGTTATATAAGTTAACTTTGTATCCAAATTCAGAAAGGATATAAAAATGACTCACACATATTCAGTAACAGGCATGACTTGCAATAACTGCGTAAACAGCGTAAAAGCAGTTCTTTCAGGTTTTAAAGAAATTCAAAGTGCTGATGTAACTTTGGATCCTCCCCGGGCTGTTGTTACAATGAAGCAGCACGTACCGCTTGAAATATTAAACAAAAAGCTTGCAGAAAAGGGGAAATATGAGCTTAAAGAAGAAACCAGCAGCCATGAAAAAACAAATGAACAAAAAACTGAATTAAAACAAAGTGAAGAGAAAAGTTCATTTTTCAGTACATATAAACCTGTTCTGCTGGTATTCTTTTACCTTATTGGTATAACCTTAACAAGCCAGCTGGTTAAAGGAAGTTTTCATTTAATGGAGGCAATGCATTTGTTCATGGGCGGATTCTTTTTAGTATTCTCATTTTTCAAAATGCTTGACCTAAAAGGATTTGCCTATTCATATATGAGCTATGATATAGTTGCCCAAAAATGGATGGGCTGGGGTTATATCTATCCGTTCATAGAATTGATACTGGGAACGGCATTCATTACACATTTTATGATATTTGAAGCAACTATAGCTACAGCACTGGTAATGGGAGTAAGCAGCATCGGTGTTATTAAAAGTCTTGCAGCCAAAAAGAAATTTCAGTGTGCATGCCTGGGTACTGTATTTAATCTGCCTATGTCTAACATTACTCTAATAGAGGACCTGCTTATGGTTGTAATGGCTGTTGTAATGCTTGTAATGTAAAACACTAAATTTAAAAATTAAAAATAAATACAGCAATGAAAAATAAATCAATTTTAATAATATTAACAGCAATGACCGTGTTCGGCAGGATTTATTCTCAGCATGAACACCATCATGATCACAATACAGGAGATTCTGTAAAAGTAACTGATACACTGAAAACAAAACAGGATAGTTCCGTTAACATAAAGGAACATGAACATAATATGGATATTCATAACGGCAATAATCACAGTGGACACGGTGTCTCAATGCCTCATCTGTATTCACTAAGCCTTGATATGAACCGCAACGGCTCAGGGACAGGCTGGCTTCCGGATAATTCACCCATGTACGGTTATATGCTGCACAGCAGCAAATGGATGTTTATGTTCCACGGGAATATTTTCCTGAGATACACAGCTACAGATGTTACCCGTAAAGGAAAATTCGGCGCAGCAAAATGGGATGCGCCGAACTGGTTTATGGGTATGGCTCAAAGAAAGATAAACAGCAATGGACTGCTAAGCTTCAAAATAATGCTTTCGCTTGACAGGGCTACAGAAGGCGGAGACGGTTACCCCCTGCTGTTCCAGTCAGGTGAAACCTGGGAAGGTAAACCGCTTGTTAACAGGCAGCATCCCCATGACCTGTTTGCAGAATTAAGCGCAGGCTATACACACAGGTTAAGCAGCAACTGGGATATTACAGGTTATTTTGGATACCCGGGTGAACCGGCTTTAGGTCCCGTAGCCTTTATGCACAGGGTTTCAAGCCACAACAATCCGGATGCCCCTCTTTCACATCACTGGCAGGATGCATCACACATTACTTTTGGGGTTGCAACGCTTGGTTTAAGATATAAGATATTCAGAATTGAAGGTTCTGCATTTAACGGCAGCGAGCCTGATGAAGAACGATGGGGTTTTGATAAGCCGAAATTCAATTCATACAGCTGGAGAGTTTCAGTTAACCCTTCACCAAGCCTAGCATTGCAGCTATCGCAGGGTTTTATTAAATCTCCCGAAGCTCTTGCCCCGGAAGTTGATGTTACCAGGACCACTGCAAGCGTTATTCACAGCTTTAATTTCAGCAGATTAAACAATATTAACTCAACTTTTGCTTGGGGATATAATGATAAAGGGCACGGACATGCTGAACATTCATTCCTGGCAGAAAGCAACCTGCAGTTAAACAGGTTTGCCGTATACAGCAGGTATGAATTCGTTCAAAAAGATCCTGATGAGCTTGCTTTGACCGGTTTTGGACATGATGCAGTATTTGATATCAGCGCATTAACACTTGGTACTAATTACAGGTTTATGCAGTTTGCAGGAGCAGATCTTTCTGCAGGTATTCAGGGAAGCCTTTATTTTACGCCGAAAGAGCTGCAGCCTCTCTACGGAAAAAACCCGGTCTCCATTCAGGTTTATCTTAAACTCAATCCATCGGGAATGTAATAAATTTAGTTCCCTTACCCGGAAAGCATTGTATAATAATATAAATTAATAAATACATTTTAACTATGAATACTATATCAGAACATACACATCACACCATAACATACAGTGAAAATAAAAAAGAAAATTTAAAGCTTGCTTTCAGCGCTACTTTTCACTGTCTGATTGGCTGCGGACTGGGTGAAGTTGCAGGTATGGTAATTGGTACTGCAATGAAAATGGGAAACCATGAAACAATGATACTGGCAATAATCCTGGGTTTTATCGGCGGGTTCGGGCTGGGAATAATACCCTTAAAGCGCGCAGGCTATTCATGGAAAGCAGCATTTAAGCAGGTTTTTATTGC
>LLZO01000349.1 GCA_001567545.1 Candidatus Tepidiaquacellales bacterium OLB5 | reverse complement strand
TTTTACAGTAGTTTATGAAATTATGTGTTGACACACATAATGTTTTGTGTTATATTTGTTGCAACAATATATGTAAATGCAGATAAAGTTTAAATAATGGGTGAAGCATTAAAAAAATGGTTAAAGATGAGTAAAGACCTTCCCGTCAGGGAAGAAGTTGGGTTAAACCTCAGGGTTGCCGTAAATATGATCGATTCAAAATTTGATAAATTATTTGAAGCTCATGGAATTACAACTGCTCAATATAACGTACTCAGAATACTGAAAGGTGTTTACCCTAACGGTCATGCGCGGTGTGAAATTGCTTCCAGAATGATAGAGCGCGCTTCTGATATTACCAGAATAATAGACCGGCTTGAAAAACAGGACCTGGTTGAACGCGACAGAACCAGCGAAGACAGAAGGATTTCAATAACCAGGATAACCGAAAAAGGAATTGAAGTACTCAATAAGCTGAATAAGACAGTTGAACAAAAGCATAATGAGTTTACAAATAATCTGAACGAATCTGAATGCAGGCAGCTTTCTTTACTGCTTGAAAAATTATACGAAAAAGAAATTTAAAAAATTTTAATATAATATGTGTTTAAACAAATAATGTTTTAACAGATATTTCAGAGTTTTCAATAAAATTAATACCTGGAGGGTAATAAAATGAAAAAATGGAAAATTGATTCCGCACACTCAGAAGTAAAATTCAAGGTTAAACATCTGCTGGTTTCAACTGTAACCGGGCAGTTTAACAATTTTGAAGCAGAAATTGAATCTCAGGATGAAAATTTCGAAAATGCAAAAGTTACATTTAAGGCTGATGTTAATTCTATTAATACAAAGAATGAACAAAGGGATGGCCATTTAAAATCAGCAGACTTTTTTGATGCTGAAAATTATCCTGATCTGACTTTCAGCTCAAAGTCCTTCAAAAAAATCTCAGGTAACAATTTTGAAATGACCGGCGATATGACAATACGCGGCATTACTAAAGAAGTAACACTGAATGTTGAGTATAATGGCTTGGCTAAAGGATTTGACGGGCTTGAAGTTGCAGGATTTGAAATTACAGGCAAGCTTAACAGGTTTGATTTCGGTCTTCAGTGGAATGCCGTTACAGAAGCCGGCGGTATTGTTGTTGGTCCGGATGTAAAGCTTGAAATATTTGCCGAAATGAAGGAAGATGCCAAAGTAAGTAAAGCTGCTTAAAAAAATATTTTGTAATAATGATCCGGAATGTTAAATTTACATTCCGGGTTATAAAAAATAACTGTAATTAAGTTACAAAGGAAAAATTATGAAAACGATACTGCACAGATCAAATACAAGAGGCCATGCTGAACATGGCTGGCTGGATTCACATCATACATTCAGCTTTGCATCATACCATAACCCTGAAAGGGTTAGGTTCGGTTTACTCAGGGTGCTTAATGATGATATTGTTCAGCCCGGCGAAGGATTCGGAACACATCCGCATGATAACATGGAAATTGTTTCAATTCCCTTAAGCGGAGCGCTTGCCCATAAAGACAGCACGGGAAATGAACATGTTATCAATACCGGTGATGTTCAGATCATGTCGGCAGGCTCAGGGTTATATCACAGTGAATATAACGCTTCGCAAAAAGAAGAAGTGAATTTCCTGCAGATCTGGGTTTTCCCCAAAGAGCGTGATATACAGCCAAGGTATGACCAGAAAACTTTCAGCAAAGCTGAAAGGAAAAATAAATTTCAGACAGTTGTTTCTCCCGAAAAGAACAGCAGCTCTTTATGGATAAACCAGGATTCATACTTTTCGCTTGCTGATATTGAAGCCGGGAAGGAAATTACTTACAATATCAATAAAAAAGGAAATGGCGTATATTTGTTCGTAATTTCAGGTTCTGTTGAAGCTGCCGGAACAAACCTGGATAAACGCGACGGTTTTGGCATTGAAGATACTGATAAAATTACTGTTTCTGCAAAAGAAAATTCCGAAATACTGGTAATTGAAGTACCAATGAGCTGATAATTAAATGAATAAATTCGAAATAATTTCTGACATAATTAAAAAACGCCGGACTGTTAAGCCCGCAAAGATGAACGGAAAAATTATTCCCGATAGCCAGGTTAAACAGCTGCTGGAGCTGGCTGACTGGGCGCCGACCCATAAACATACTGAGCCGTGGAGATTTATTGTATATGCAGGCAGCAAGGCAAAGGAATTTGTTCAGCAGCATGCGGAGCTGTACAGAAAAAGTGTTCCTGATGAACAATTTAAAAAGGATAAGTATGAAAAAATCCTGGGTAATGCTGTTAACCTCTCCCACCTTATAGTTTGCGTAATGAAACGGGACGAGCAGGAACGCATCCCGGAAATTGAAGAAATTTCAGCAGCATCCGCTGCTGTGCAGAACATTCTGCTTGGTGCTGAATCCCTTGGAATAGCCGGTTTCTGGTCAACCGGGGGTATGACACACAGCAGCCTGATGAAAGAATTTCTTGGATTAAATTCCCGGGATAAAGTTATTGGCTTAATATATCTTGGTTATTCAGATTCAGGATATGAAGGCAAAAGGGTTATACCCGTTGATGATAAAATAACATGGAAATAAATATTAATTATAAATGAAAATACTGTATATTTTTCCGCATCCGGATGATGAATCTTTCGGTCCGGCACATTTAATGTCTAAACAGCGCAGGGATGGGCATGATGTTTACCTGCTTACCCTGACCAAAGGCGGAGCAACCAAACAGCGCCATAAATTCGGCTACAGCATCGAAGAAATGGGTGAAGTAAGGTATAAGGAAATGCTTGATGTTGAAAAAGTTCTTAACTTAAGCGGAATGAATGTGCTTGACCTTCCCGACAGCGGCTTGAAATTTATGGATCCACGTGATATTGAAAAAGTTGTTCAGGATGAGATCGAACGGCTGAAGCCTGATGTTGTTGTTACATATGCTGTTCACGGCATAAGCGGATTTCACGACCACTTAATTATTCACGGAATAGTTAAAAGGGTTTTTGTTGAGATGAAGGAAAAACTTGGCTATCCAAAACGGCTTGCATTCTTTACAATTACTGAAGAAGAAGCGGCTAAACAAAAACATTTTAAGATAAGCGGCTCTAAACCCGAAGAAATAAACTGTATAGCAGAAGTTGATAAAATAGATATTGAAAACAGTTTAAAAGCGCTGGATTGTTATGTTACTTTCCAGGAAACAATTAAAGCTACTAATATTCAGCAGCATATTACAAATAAAGTTGTATTTGAAATATTCGGTGAGCCGATAAAAAATAATTTAAAAGATCTGTTTGAAGGATTATAATAAAATATGATAATAATGTATGAATATATGGCAGAAATTAGCCTGCCATTGCCGTTTACAGATGAATTTTTATCGCTTGTACCGCGGCAAAGAGCTGTTGTAAACAAGTTAATGAATGAAGGTGTAATAATAAGTTATGCACTTTCCATTGAAAGCGGGAAATTGTGGATAAACTTGCTGGCAGAATCTGAAGATAAGGTTGATGCCCTTATTGAAAGCTTTCCAATTGCTGATTTTATTTCTTATAATACCCATAAATTAACCTTTCATAACAGTATCAATTTCAAGATACCTGAATTTTCAGTCAACTGATCTGCCATGAAAATTCCTGATAATACAAAAATTCAAAGTGTTGACCTGAAAGTAAAAAATCTTGAGGAATCACTTAGGTTCTATTCAGAGCTTTTGGGGTTTAAAATTATTTCAGAAAATAACTCAACAGCAGAGCTTTCAGCAAACGGAAACGGACCTTACCTAATAAAGCTTACCGAAGATAAAAATGCTTTAAGAAGGCAGCGGGGAACTACCGGGCTTTTCCATACCGCATTCAGATTTCCGGACAGGACTGAGCTTGGCAGGGTTTTTTTACGCTTGTTCAGAAATAATGTTAAATTCCAGGGTTTTTCAGATCACCTGGTCAGCGAAGCAATTTACCTTGCTGACCCGGATGAAAACGGTGTTGAGCTTTATGCTGATAAACCGAGATCTGAATGGGTAAATAATATGGGCCAGATTATGATGGATACATTACCATTGGATCTATCACTAATTACTGCAGGTATTGATGAAAATGAACAGTGGCGCGGAATTCATCCCGCAGCAGATATTGGTCATATCCATCTTAATGTTTCTGATCTGCAAAAAGCGCAGAAATTTTACAGCCTTCTGCTGGGTATGAATGTTACTAATTCAATGTACAATGGCGCTCTGTTTTTTTCTGCAGGGGGCTATCATCATCATATTGGCACAAATATCTGGTCATCCCGTAACGGTTCCCCTGCCCCGGAAAATACCGCCGGGCTCTTAAAATATACAATTAACATACCGGATGAAAATTATCTGAATGAGCTTGAAAAGCGATATTCTGAAGCAGGATTAACAGCTTCACAGCTCAAAAACGGTGAATTTGAAGTTTTAGATTTCGATAAAATTAAAATTAAGCTAACTTTGTAGCTCGTCCACTAATTTTAATTTTATATGAAGATAAATATCGTTCCGTATGACCCTGCATGGAAAACCAAATACAAAACGGAATCTGAAAAGATAATTTCTGACTGCAGAAATAATATTTTATATATCGAACATGCCGGCAGCACATCAGTTGAAGGGCTGGCAGCCAAACCCATTATCGATATTTATATCGGAACTAAATCTGTTGAAGAAGCCGAAGCAATGATTGAACCAATGATTGCTTTAGGCTATACATACAGGTCAGATTACAACGAAAAGCTCCCTTTCAGGAGATATTTTGTAAAACCTGATGAATACCATGTTCATGTCACACCGGCTTACCATCCGTTCAGGTGCAGCGATCTTAGGTTCAGGGATTATATTTCAATTAATAAAGAAGCCAGGGATAAATATGAAAAGCGCAAACTAGAGCTTTCCAAAATAGACTGGCCGGATAAATTCGGTTATACTGATGCCAAGGATGAGATCTGCAATGAAATTAAAAAGGAATCGCTTGAATTTTTCGGCAGAAAATTTGAAGAAACTGAATCTGCGGCAACATATCTGATGCATAAATATGCATCAGCAGAAGCTATGAAAAAGGCTTCATTTTCTTTGCTGCGTAAAGGAACATTAACTGCTATCCGTTCAGATATTTTTCCCGGCTTTTCATTGAACCGTGTTTTGGGGATAAGTTATATTGATAATGATTTTCTTGATACAGTTGAAGAGTTTTACAAAGGTAAACCCGGGAAATTTGCATTACAGATACCCCCTGATATATTAACTGATGAAAAAATTCAGCTGCTTAAATCCAGGGGATATACATATTCCAATTCATGGGTTACTTTTTACAGGGATTCATCACCTGTTATTTCACGCGGTACTGACCTTCAGATCAAAGAGATTAATAAAAATCAAGCCGCTGAGTTTGCATATATGCTAAGCGAAGTATTTGCATTTCCGCATGAATTTGATGATATTGCAGCTTCTTCGATCGGTGAAAACGCTTTCGTATCTTATATGGCTTTTGATGGTTCAAAACCGGCCGGTTCTGCCGGTGTTTATATTATTGATGATTCGGCATACCTTTCATTTGCAAACGTTTTACCTGAATACAGAAGGCGCGGAATACAGGGAGAGCTGCTTCGCTTAAGGATTGATGCTGCCCGCAGCCGGGGGGTTAAATGGATTTTTGTGGATACCGGCGAAGATTCCGAAGAAAACCCGAACCCTTCATATTGGAACATGTTAAGGCATGGTTTCCGTTTACTATATCACAGACCAAATTATATAAAAGAACAGTGAAAATTATTTTAATATTACTTTTTTCGTTATCCTGCTTCATATCATATTCTGACCAGAAAGTTCTGCCGCCTGAAAGCGGCATTTACCATACTGCATTTTCAACAATGTATTCATCGTCAAATAATGTTTCAGAAAATGAAGTCCCCTATTTCGTCAATCTTGTAAATAAAAAAATTGTCTGGCTTAATTTTTCAAATGACTGGTTTGAAGGCATAAAATTTCCAGCTCAATCGGTTAAAAATATTTACAAAAGCGGTTCACTGCCTTCAATCAGAATAATGCCGTGGAGCACTTATGATAAGCACGATAAAAAATACCCGCTCAAAAAAATTGTGAACGGTGATTTTGATAAAGAGCTTACTAAATGGGCTAAAGAGCTTGAAGCAGCAGGAATTCCCGTACTGCTTGATTTTGCTGCTGAGCCTAACGGCAACTGGTTTCCATGGTGCGGAGAGTTCAACGGCAAAGGTACATTCACAGCCTATGGCGATAAAAATTACCCCGATGGACCTGAAATATGGCGCGATGCATACAGACATATAATCAAACTCTTCCGCAAGGCTGGAGTTTCACGTGCAACATGGGTTTTTCATGTAAATGCAATCGGCTCTTCAGGTGAAGAATGGAATAAAATTAAATATTACTATCCCGGCGATGAATATATTGACTGGCTTGGTTTAAGTGCATACGGTCCACAGCGCTGGGGTGAAACGTATATTCATTTTCTTGATGTAATGAAACCGGGATATTATGATCTGGCAGCTTTAAGCGATACAAAACCAATAGCAGTTCTGGAGTTTGGAGTGGCAGATTACCTGCCCACAATAAGCAAACCAAACTGGATACAGGATGCATTGTATTCGGTGCAGACTGCAGAATATTACAGGATAAAAGCCGTTGGCTGGTGGCACTCAACCTGGTGGAACAATGACGGCACAATGTCAGCAATTCAGGTTGATTCTTCACCGGAATCATTGAGATTTTACAAAGAAGCAATTGCTCAGCCTGAATTTATTGGAGAGTATATTTTAAGTAAATAATTTTTACGGGTAAAAAAGAATCAATCTTAAATAATATTGGGCTGTACTTAGCTTCAATCATGGCAATAAAACTATATGAACGATAAAGTAATAATCAGTATATGCGGAGCTGCAGGTGCAGGAAAGTCAACTCTCGCTAAAAAACTGGCTGAAGCAATTGGCTTTGATATGGCATGCCGTGTACCGGTTGATTATTTCCTTAAATCATACAGCCAGGAGCCGTATGATGAATATATGAATACTCCTTTTAAGTTTGACTGGGAGCTGCTGAAGAAAGTAATTTCAGCCCCCATAGGCTCCCGGTGTGAAACACCGGATTTTGATTTTAACAAGCTGGTTAGAAAAAGCAAAACCGGCGGCATTCAGTTTACTTTGAGAAGATATGTTATTTTAGATTCAATGCCCTGCCCTTTTGCAGATCACCTTTTCCGTCTTGATGCCCCTGAAGACCTGAGAATCAGCAGGATTAAAGAAAGGGATAAACGTGATAAAACGAACTCCTACCGTAACTGGCAGAAGATGGAAATTACAGCTAAAGAGCTGATTTCAGATAAATATAAATTTGATCTTGTACTCAGCGGATTTGATGAACCGGAAGTAAATGCAGCAAAGATTATTGATTACCTGCAAATACACTAATCAGTTTATTTTTTTAAATTCACAAGGAAACCAAACTGTGTAAAATATTTATTTAAGAATTCACTTGTATCCTTAAATTCATTTTCATTTAACTCCCCAAAAAATAAAGAACAGAATAATTCTCTGGATCTTAGAATTTCTTTTAATCTGTGCTTCCAGCGTTTATCTGCAATAGCAGCATCATACAATTCCAATGCCCTATTAAATGCCTGTTCAAATCCATTTTTATTAAATTTATTAATTGATCTGTAAACTTCACTGCCAATATTACCCATTTGTTCAGGCAATGACATAGAGGTCCATTTAGAATCAATTAATATACTTCGGTGTAAGTTTTTCATTTTACCAGGTTTAAAATTATTTGGCTGATTAATTGCCTGGTTTCAGGATCTTCAACAATTCTGGATCTGTTGTTTTGACGGGGCCTGATATTGATCATTGAATCGTATTCAATAAAATTTTCCCCCTTTTCAAATGGATATATATTTATCCCCCACAAATCATTCTGAACTGATCCGTGCTCAAGTAATACTGCTTCTTCATCTGCATGAAGATCTGCATCAACTGCCATAATTTTTTTTTCAACATCTACAACAGCTTTTACCATATCTCCAAAACCCTGTTCTGCCATTTTCTGTAATGTTAGAATAGAAATATATTCATTTACAATTTGCATGATTACACCTGTATCACTCCCGGGTTAAACTTCGGCATATCAGGATTATTATTTGCGCACTCAATGCACATCGAAACAACCTTTCGTGTATCTGCCGGGTCGATTATACCATCAACCCATAGCCGCGAAGCGGCATACAGCGGGTCAGCATGAGCGTCATAATGATCTTTTATTTCTTTCAGCATTGCAGCCTGCTCTTCTTCACTCAGCTCCTTACCCTGCTTTTTAAGCTGTCCTATTTTAATATTCAGCAGAACATTGCTTGCCTGTGCTCCTCCCATAACAGCAATAGAAGCAGTCGGGTAAGCAAATATAAACCGCGGGTCATAAGCTTTTCCGCACATTGCATAATTTCCGGCTCCGTAACTGTTACCAACAATAATGGTAATTTTGGGAACAACGGAATTTGCAACAGCATTAACCATCTTGGCTCCGTCTTTAATTATACCGCCGTGCTCTGCCCTGGAGCCAACCATAAAGCCGGTCACATCCTGAAGGAAAAGCAGGGGTATTTTTTTCTGGTTGCAGTTCATAATAAACCTCGCGCCTTTATCTGCGCTGTCGCTGTAAATAACCCCGCCTACCTGCATTTCGCCTTTAGCTGTTTTTGCTATCGTTCTTTGATTGGCAACAATCCCAACAGCCCAGCCGTTTATTCTTGCATAAGCAGTTATAATGCTTTTTCCGTATCCTGCCTTGTATTCATCTATTTCACTGTTATCAGTTATTCTTGCAATTACTTCATACATATCGTAAGGCTTTGCCCTATCCTGCGGAATGATTCCGTAAATCTCGCTTTCAGGGTACATCGGTTCTTTTGATTCAATCCTGTCAAATCCGGCTGAACCTTTTTTGCCGAACTTACTTACCAGGCTTCTGATCGTTTCAAGGCATTCTTCATCACTTTGCATTTTATAATCGGTAACACCTGAAATTTCAGAATGTACAGCAGCGCCGCCAAGTGATTCATTATCTATATTTTCCCCTATTGCAGCTTTAACCAAATGGCTTCCTGCAAGGAAAACGCTTCCGCTGCCTTCAACAATAAGCGATTCATCGCTCATAATAGGAAGGTATGCCCCGCCTGCTACACAGGGTCCCATTATTGCAGCAATTTGCGGGATACCCATAGAGCTCATTACAGCATTGTTCCTGAATATTCTTCCGAAGTGCTCCTTATCCGGAAATATATCTTCCTGCAGCGGTAAAAATACCCCGGCTGAATCAACCAGGTAAATTATCGGCAGTCTGTTTTCAATAGCAATTTCCTGCGCTCTCAAATTTTTTTTACAGGTAATAGGAAACCAGGCACCAGCCTTAACAGTAGCATCATTAGCAACTATAACACATTCACGTCCGTGAATTTTACCAATTCCGAAAATAGTTCCGCTTGAAGGAGCGCCTCCATGTTCTTTATACATTCCATAAGCAGTAAAAAGTCCTATTTCCATAAAATATGAATCTTTATCTATAAGCAGGTTTACTCTTTCCCTGCAATGCAGCTTTTTCTGCCCGTGAAGTTTTTCTATAGCCTTTTTTCCGCCGCCAAGCGAAATTTCTCTGGCTTCAGCGTTAATTTTCCTGAGAAGATTTTTCATATTATCTTCCCGTTCATGAAAAGCCTGGTCTTTACTTAAACCGGTTTTAATTGCAGTAATGGTAGTACTCTCCCTCTATGTTCAGCATTGGCAAAATTTTATATTAATACAAAGATAAAAATATAAGTGATAATAAACTATTAATTAATGCAATTTTAAGGAATTGATTAAAAATTGAACATAAATTGTTCTAAGAACGATTAATAATCATTCCGGATACCGTCATTGGCTACTAATATAATACTTTGTAAAATCCTGAAAAAATCATTATTTTAAAGCAGTTATATTGTATTGACAATATGATTTTATTTTTGAATTTTCCATAATTATAGGTAATTATTGATGAAATATATTGCATCAGTTGTATTTTTTTTATTATTTGCTGCAATTTCTTATTCTCAGATAGACAGTAACCTGATTTTAGGTTTATCAACAAAAAGTAATAGTGCAGCTTTATACGATCTAAGTGATCCAACAGGTGTAAATATGGAAGTAAACCTGTGGGGTTATGTCAGGTATCCAGGCAGGTACCGCATTCCTGTCAATACAACTTTTATGGATATTATAAGTTTTGCCGGGGGGCCTACAGATGAATCAAACCTTGAAGAAATTAGAATTATCCGTAATGCAAACGATCAGACGAAAAAACCCAGTTTGATAAAGCTGAACTATGAAGATGTTTTATGGGAAGATAATATTTCCGGTCAGCCAAAGTTAAATCCGGTGTTACAGCCTGGTGATGTTATTGTTATTATGAAAGAAAAAAGATATACCTTTAAGGAAGAATTAAGTATATATATTCCGGTACTAACTTCATTGATTTCAATAGCAACATTTATAATCACATTAAGCAATAATTGATATTTAAATTAACATTTACTTTTTTAAAACCGTATTAAAAAGTATTAAAAAAATAAATTATTAAATATGGAATCACAGTTAAACGGAAAACAAATAAACACAATCGACTCAAATATTAAGTCGTCGCACAGTATCAGGTTTTATTTTAACCTGATTCTTCGGAACAAAGTACCGATACTTTTAAGTATTGCCGTAGGCTTGTGGTTTCTTATTTTTATGCATATTCACAGGTTGATATTTACGCATCAGCATCTTCAATGCGTTTAACTAAACCAAAGGAAAACGTTCTGGAAAACAAGATTTTCAGTGACATCGAGGGAGAACTGCCGGAACGATATATAAATAATGAAGTTGAAATTCTTAAATCATTTGCTATCCGCGAAAAAACTGCCAACAGCCTTCTGGATTCATTCCAGGTACTTAAAGGAAAGATCCCGTTTTACCTTCTGGTAGTTAACCCCGAAAACCAGCTGGAGTCGAGAAATAAGAACCAGATAGCCGGTGTATTACAGGGTGTAACAGAAATTTCCCAAAAAAGAGGACTTGATATAGTAAGTATTAAAACAGAAAGTCCTTCACCACAGGAAGCAGCCCTTATCAGTAATTGTTATGCCGAAGCTTATGCTGACTATTCCCTTAAGTTTAACAGGGGACATTTAACTTTAAACCGCGAATTCCTTGAAAAACAGGTGCAGGAAAAGTATAATTCTCTGCTTCAGACAGAAGATAAGCTTACAAATTTTTTAAGATCCGAAAATGTTGTTGAACTTAATGCTCAGGCAAACAGTATTATCAGTTCTCTTTCCAGCATAGAAAGTGATTATAATAAATCTATAATAGATTTACAGTCAACTCAAAGGGCTTTAACTGATATAAAAGGTGAACTTGATAAATATGATCCCAAAGCTACAGATTATTTTGAGAGCAGAATAACTGATCCCTACATTTCCGAACTTCAGGGAGAAATAGCTCGTCTTGAAATTCAGCGTGACCTGGCAAAAACAGGCAATGAAGAACTAGTTAAAAACACAAAATCACTTAAAGATATTAATAATAAAATATCCGAATTAAAAAAAGAACCTCGATGAAAAACTTAACATAATGAAAGAAGGTGCACAGTCCAATACTCCGGATGAAATGCGCTCTCTTACATATAAGTACTTTGAGACCAAGATTGTTAACAATCAAAATAAAATTAAAGAAGGATTGTTAAAGAATTATATGAATAAGTACCAGGAAAAATTCAACAAACTTCCTGCTCAGTCAATTGAATATGCAAACCTGGAGCGTGAAAGACTTGCAAATGAAAAAGTATACCTGATGCTTCTTGAAAAATATCAGGAAGCGCTTATTAATGAAGAATCTCAGCCAAACAATGTTAAGATCATAGATTATGGTAAAGTTCCCAAAGCACCCAGTAAACCAAACAGATTCCTAATAATTACAATAGGTTTATTGATTGGACTAGGTTTGGGTTATGGTTTTGCTTTACTAAGAAATATTCTTGACGTATCTGTGAAATCACCTGAAGACCTGGAAAATATCGGCATTTCTCTTATTGGCTGGGTACCAACATTTATGCGTGAACCAAAGGCCGGCAGGCATACACATACTGAACAGGAACTTGTACTGGCATATAATTCAGACAGCGTACCAGCAGAAGCTTTCAGAACACTAAGAACAAGACTGCAGTTTTCCAAGCTTGAACCGGAACCGATAAAAACCATTCTTATTACAAGTTCAATCCCAAGAGAAGGAAAAACTATTATTTCCAGTAATCTAGCAGCAAGTTTTGCTCTTTCTTCCCGTGTATTGCTGCTTGATTGTGATTTCAGGAAACCTAGAATGCATAACATCTTTAATATGAAACGCTACCCGGGGTTATGTGATTACCTGTTTGGAACCGTTCCAATTGAAGATGCAGTAAGAGAAACATCTTTCCCAAATCTGCATATTATGACCTGCGGTACTATTCCCACAAATCCGGCTGAGCTTATTGCATCTAAACATATGCAAACCTTTCTTAATATGATTAAGCCAAAATACGATTATATTTTAATTGACTCTCCCCCTCTGGCTACAGTAACAGATGCAGAATTATTATCTTCTTATGTTGATGGAACTGTAGTTGTTTGTTTAGCAAGCAAAACCAGGCTTGACCTGCTTGTGAATACTATCGATACATTGAATAAAATCAATGATACATTTATCGGCGTAATTCTGAATAATTTTGATTACCAGGCTACATACGGCAGTTATTATAAATATTACTATTACTATTACGGTTCAGAAAAAGGCAAAGAAGGAGCTTCAGCAACAAACGGAAAATCTTCAAACGGTGTAAACAATAATGGAAACCTAAAAGAAAAAACTATAAAACCAAATTAGCAGGAGTATTATAAATTATTGCAGCTACGGATATTTTTTAAAACTTTTCCTGAAACGACAAGATGTCCTTCCTGCGGAAAAATTGGCACAATTCGCCGCAGCAGGACTAAAAACCTTTTTGAAGCGGCAGTTAAGCTTTCAAGAATAGCTAACCTTTATAAATGCAGAGAGTGCGGCTGGAGAGGTATTCTTAAAAAATATACAGTAAATAAATATTCCTTTATAACTTTAATTTTTTATGTAGCTCTTATTGTTTCTGTTGCTTATGTTATCAGACAGGTTCTTTTAAAGAATTTTGGAGCATAAACCCGGATATAAATAATTCCGGGTTTTGTTTTTTAATAATTTTGTTCAGACTGCTTACCGTTATTTATTTTATGGAAAATATCAAAATAGACTATCATACTTTTGTAGATAATAAACTTGCAGAAAATGGATTAAAAATTGTCCGTATCACAGAAGATTTAATGGTTAACAGATTAGATGATTTTTTTAATTTTGTTAATGGTATAAGAAAAGAATATGAATCTGTTTACGGCTGGAAACAGGAATCAAGGGAATATTTCCTGAATCCTCTAGATAATAAATGGAAGTACAGCTTTGTTGTAATGAATAATAAAGAAGATCTCTGTTTCGTAAATTTTTCTTCAGTATACGGTAAAATAATTCATAATCATTGTACTTATGCCCGTAAAGAAAACAGAAATCTAAACATTGCCAAGCTCCATAACATTAAACTTTGTCAAACCGGAATTGATAACGGATTCACCCGCCAGGAAGGTTACTGGCCAAAAAACAATAACGGATCTATCATTTTATTTCTGAAAATGGGATGGAAAATTGAAAATATCAGAAATAATGATGACCTGTTTATGTCTGCTGATCTTGAAAAAGTAAGGAACCAGACTTATTATCTGGTTTTAAATGGAAAATAATTTAAAAACGGGTTTTTTTCCCGGAAAAATATGTTAAATAAAAATGTTTTATTAACGGGTGCATCAGGTGGTTTAGGTAAATACATAAGCCAACACCTGGCACAAAGCGGTTTTAATCTTGCTCTGCAATATAATAAAAGCCCTGAAAAGCTTGAACAAAGCATACATGAAATGAAAAACAACGGATCTTTAAAGCCTGGTGCAGTAATAAAATCTTATAGATCTGATATTACCGATGAAACTTCAGTAAAACAGCTAACTGAGAAAGTTAAAGAAGAACTTGGAAGTATTGATATACTTATTAATAATGCCGGGTTATCAATTAATGCTGTTAGCTGGAAACTTAAGCTTGAAGACTGGAATAATGTTTTAAATGTAAATCTGACCGGTCCGTTCCTTTGCACTAAATATGTACTTCCTTATATGAAAGAAAATAAATTCGGAAGAATTATTTATATTTCTTCAGTTGTTCCTCAGATAGGTGTAGCCGGAACTGCAGCTTATTCTGCATCAAAAGCCGGGCTTTATGGTTTATGCAAAACTGTTTCTAAAGAAATAATCCGGAATAACATTACCGCTAATTTAATTTCTCTTGGTTACTTTGATGCAGGTTTATTATACCAGATACCCGAGGAAATCCGTATTCAGATTAAAGAATCTATACCTTTAAAGGAATTCGGCAATCCTGCGGAAGTATCTGAATGCGTAAAGTATCTTTGCTCGGAAAACTCAAGATATATTACAGGCCAGACTCTTAACCTTAACGGGGGGTTATTTTAATTAAATGTGCGGAATAAACGGAATTATTACCGCAGACCCTGATCTTAAAAATAAAATTATATATGCTAATAAACTGCTTCGCCATCGCGGTCCGGATGACGAAGGTTTTATTTTTATAAATAATGCTACCGGCAAATTTTCAAACTATTCAGGAGAAAGTTCAACTGCTGAAATTAAAGAATTATATCCTTTACTGATAAATCACAGTTCTTCCGATGAAGAAGTTGTTTTAGCTCACAGAAGACTTGCCATAATTGATCTGAGTATCAATGGTCATTGTCCTATGTCCCTGGAAAACGGAAGATTATGGATAACTTATAATGGAGAGATTTATAATTATATTGAATTAAAACAACAGCTGATCTCGCTGGGTCATACATTCACAGGAAATTCAGATACCGAGGTGATACTGCATTCTTATCTCGAATGGGGTCATGAATGCCTTAACAAATTCAATGGTATGTGGGCTTTTGCAATTTGGGATTCAAAATTCAAAAGATTATTTGCTGCCCGTGATAGATTTGGGGTTAAACCTTTTTATTTTTCATTCAATACAAAGTATTTTGCTTTTTCATCTGAAATTAAACCCCTTATAAATTATTTTAACAAAGATCCCGAAATCAGATCATCTAAAATTCCTTTTTATTTAATTTACGGCAACAGGCTGAACACAAATGAAACATATTTTAAAGATATTTTTTCTTTACCTGCATCATCATATTTAATTTTTGAAAACAATAACGTAAAAGTAAATCAGTATTATGATATTCCCAAATTGCTTCATAATAAAAGTGAAGAAGAACTAAAATCTGAGCTGTTTTATCTCCTTGAAGATTCAGTCAGGCTTAGATTCAGAAGTGATGTTCCTGTTGGGACATGCCTTAGCGGCGGTTTTGATTCTTCAAGTATTGTTGCATTATCGTCAAGGGTTTTTAACAAGAGGTTAAATACTTTTTCTGCTGTTTGGGATGAAAAAAGCTGTGATGAATCTGAGTACATTGATATAGTTAATTATGAATTCCAATGTTTTCCAAATAAAGTAATTCCCCGTGTTAATGAGTTTCCGGAAATTTTTGAAAAACTTTGTTATTTCCAGGAAATACCAACGGAAGGACCAGGGCTATATCCTCAATGGTATGTAATGGCAAGTGCCAAAGAAAAAGTTAAGGTACTGCTTGATGGGCAGGGAGGTGACGAAGTTTTTGGGGGTTATTTCCAAATAGGCGCTTATTTAAGAAGTATTATTAAAGACAGAAAAATCTTTAAACTTGCTTTTGAGTTTCCGGAATTTTTTAAGTTTCTGAATAAAAACGGAATTCACTCTTTTTCAAGCTGGTTATTCCCGAGACAATATGGATTTTTAACCAGATCCAAACTTTCTGAAAAATTTGATATTATTAATAAAGATCTTGCAGATTCGTTAAATAATGATGAATTATATTTTGATTCAAATCCTTCTAAAAAGTTTGGAAATTATTTAAGTGATCTTTCTTACCATTTTATCCGTAATATTACTATTCCGGCGCTTCTGCATTATGAAGACAGATCATCTATGGCTCATAGTATAGAAAGCCGTGTTCCTTTTCTGGACTACAGACTTGTAGAACTGGGAGTAAATTTAAGTTCAATTCAACTTTCCCAAAGAGGTGTTTCACGGCCTCTTTACAGAAAAGCATTAAAATCATTATTGCCTCAGGCAATTGTAAACAGAAAAGATAAGCTTGGATTTCCTGTTCCTTTTGAAATATGGTCTAAAAGCACACTTAAAGATTATATTATAGATAACCTGAACAATAACCGTAATGGCTTATATAATTACATTAATCAGAGAAAATTAATTCATAATCTTAATGAGCATTTTAACGGTAAAAAAAATTATAGCTGGGAGATTTGGAGGTTATTAAGTTTAAACAATTTTCTTAAAATATTCAGCAATAAGCAGTTTAATCTGGATACCATTTAATCATAAATTAATTTAAATTAACAAGTTTATTAAATTGTTATATAGAAATTGATCAGATTTATACTTGAATCGTATATTTTTAAACGATTTATAATACTTACTATTTTGTACATTGTTATAAACTTTGTATTCAGTATGATTTTTGATAAATTTTGGGGAAGTTCAACATCAATTCCAATTGTAAATTTAAACGAAATTTATTCACCTCCTATTCAATATGAAAACTTAACAGGAATAAAACTTAAAATGACAGCTAAAGACCTTATAGCCATTGAAGGAAATAAGAAATTCAGAATTTTAGACGGCTCTAAATCGTTTGATTATTATGATACAGTAAAAGTATATTACCCTGATACAGAATTTGAAAGAACTAATGTTATATTCCTGCTATTCGAAGAAAAAACAACTCCGGATTCAATATACATTGTAATGGCAAAATCTGAAAATAAAGATATCTATTATAAGCAGATTTTCTACAGCAGTATAATTGTAAAAGATCTGAATGACTTTTCAAACGACCCGGAGCAATTCAGGATAGATCCTGATAATTTAGTAAGTCAAAATCTCCTGAATGATAATGATTCTTTGATTCAAATGGTATTTGATTATTTTAACAATAATATTGAATCCCTGGGAATTGCTGAATGCGGAACTAATTGTAATATTTTTCAAAAAATATGCAACAACTTTGGAGTACCATGCAGAATAATAAACCTTCAGGGTGGTGATAATGATGAAGTTGGCAACTATGATAATATCGGATACCCTTTACACGTAATTTGTGAAATATATTCAAGTAAACATAAAAAATGGTATGCTGTTGACCCTTCATTTGGATTCCGCTTTAAAGAAAAGTCTTTTAATTATTACCTGAATGCTGTTGAGATCAGTAATAAACATACATTTCATACAGAAGAAGAAATCATACAGGATAGTATATTATTAACAAAAAGATCACTTGTTGGAAAAGATTATTTTAAGTATTATGAAAATGTTGTGTTCAGCAAACCAGAATGGAAAAACAGGTTTCTGAAGAAAGCAGTTAAAATATTTTATGGAAATTTTAATTATTATCTTTACCTATTTTCAAATAATTTTCCTGCGGTAAAAAATGGATTTTATTATGTTGGAATTAAGTCATTTATGTATTTTTTTATTTTCATCCTTTATATTAATTCAGTATTATTTTTGTTGATGCAAAGACTTTTTCTGGTTAAGAAACCAAAACATTAATTAAAAATTATAAAATGATTGAAAATATCTTTTCTACCGGTAAAAAAAGCAGGAAGAAAAATGTAATAGTTTTTGGTGCTCATCCTGACGATTTCGAAGTTGGCTGCGCCGGGACAATTTTAAAATACCTTGATTCTATTAATTTGAAGATATTTGTTATGTCAGACCGTTACGAAGACGGTAAAATGCGAAATCTTAACGAAAAAGATAAATCACTGAAAATTCTTGGATTGGAAAGAGTACCTTGTAAAGTATTTGATATCCCTACCAGAATTTTTCATGATTTTAAATCAAAAATTAGAAATCTACTTTACGAAATTGCAACTAAAACTGACGTAGATGTTGTTTTTACTCCTCCTATTCATGATATTCATCAGGATCATATAGTTCTGGCAGATGAGGTAATTAGACTTTTCCGGGAAAAAACTATTTTTGGTTATGAGGTAATCCGCAGCGGGTATGATTTTATGCCGAATATGCATGTAAAGCTTCCGTTAGAACTTGTAAATATTAAAAATAAAAGCTGCTCAAAGTTATAAATCACAATGGTCAACAACAAAAAGTGGCGGCTATTATTTCGCAAAAGAGGTAATGAAAGGTCTTATGCGTGCAAGAGGAGCTCAATTTGGTGAAGAATACGCAGAAGCTTTTGAGGTGTATCACCTGAAATTATGATGCAAAAAATAATTATTGTTTGTTACAATTACGAATTAAGTCAATTTCCAAAAGAACCTGATCCGGAAAACAGATTTTATACTTATGGTTTTGGTGGAACATTTGGAAGATTGTTTGCTCATCATCTTAATAACTATGAATTCGAAGTATGGCGTCTTGATGGAAATGTTAAGGAAAAATTTTATGAAAACATAATTGATGGAATCAGGTATAAAGTGTTCCGGGCCTTAACTATAAAAAAACTTGGCCTTGTATCCATGAAATTCATTAAAGAATTGAAAAATGAAGCAAAGAAATCAAAACCAATATTCTTTATTGTTCATACACATAATTTTCAGACTTACCAGGTTGCTTTTTTTTTAAAAAATTCAATGATCATTACAACCCATCACGGTGACTGGTCTCCGTATTATGTGTATGAAAATTCCAATGGACTAAGAAAGTTGAGAGCTTTTTTGGGAATTGCTGCCGAAAAAGTAACATTTAAACATATAGATTACTTTCTGGTTTGTGATTATAAGCAGGTACCGTATATAAAGAGATCAGCAACTGATGCTGAATGGATAATTTTTTCAAGCGGTCTTGATGTAAATAAATTTACTGTAATAGATAAATTTCAGGCAAGAAAAATGCTTGGGTTGGATCAGGATAAGAAATATATATTATATGTTGGTAAATTATATAAGTACAAACAGATAGAAGAACTGTTGAAAATTTGGGATGAGATTAAAATTGAACATCCCGAAATTGATTTGTTATTGGTTGGCAACGAACCTAAAGGTTCCTGGGGTGAGGAATACTATGATATGGCAGAAAGATACGGAGCTAAAATAATTGGCAGGGTTTTGAATAATGAGCTTTATAAATATTATTGTGCAGCGGATGTATATGTATTGATGGCATTAAGGCATGATAACTTTGGAGGTACAGGTATTGCTCCGCTGGAAAGTCTTGCCTGCAATACACCGGTAGTAAGCAACTCAATGCAAAATTACCTTGGTGATAATGCCGCAGAAGTTTGCGAAATGCCCGAAACTCTTGAAGATTACAAACATGCAATATTGAAAGTTATTGCAAACCCGGGTAAATATAAAAATATGCGGGAAAGTGTTGAAAAATTCTACGCTCATAACATTACAGCAAAGCGGGCTGATATGGTTTTTAAAAAAGTGTTAAATAAATACAATTAATTAAATGTCTGATATAAAAGGTAAAAAAATACTGGTTATTGGAGGAGCAGGTTTCATAGGATCTCATGTTGTAGACTGCTTACTGAAAGAAGATGTAAGTAAGGTTTTAATATATGATAACTTTGTGAGGGGAACAGCAGACAATATAGAAAATGCTTTAAAAGATCCAAGGGCTAAGGTTTTTGAAGTTGGCGGGGATATTTTACAAACTGATATTCTAAATGCTGCTATGAAAGAAAGCGACATGGTTATTCACCTGGCAGCCTTATGGCTGCTGCAATGCCATGAATATCCAAGGGCTGCGTTTGATGTAAATATAAGGGGTACTTTTAATGTACTGGAAGCCTGCAGGGATAATAATATTGAAAGGCTTGTTTATTCTTCATCGGCATCTGTTTACGGGGATGCTGTTGAGATACCTATGACAGAAGAACACCCGTTCAACAACAGAACATTTTACGGTGCAACAAAAATTGCCGGTGAGGCAATGGCGCGGGCCTTTTATGAACGTTATGGCCTTAATTATGCCGGTTTAAGATATATGAATGTTTACGGTCCAAGACAGGATTATAAAGGTACATATATAGCGGTGATAATGAAAATTCTTGATAATCTTGACCGGGGAAAAGCCCCGGTAGTATATGGTGACGGCTCGCAGTCTTATGATTTCATTTTTGTCGAAGATACAGCCAAAGCTAATATCTGCGCTTTAAAATCTGATGCTGTTGACAGATTTTATAATGTTGGCATGGGTACAAAAACTTCAATTAAAGAACTGACAGAAATTTTATTAAAAATTTACAAAACTGATCTTAAAATCGAATATTTGCCAGCAGGGCAAACATTTGTTACCAACAGGGTTGGTTCTACTGAAAAAGCTGAAAAAGAGATCGGCTTCAGAGCAACTGTTCAGCTTGAAGAAGGATTGGAAAAACTGATTGCATGGAGAAACGAACATAAAAAAAGATTCGGTGATAAATGGAAATTATTTGAATAAAGTAATACAATTATGAATATTCCAATAGCTAAAACAGTTTTTACGGATTCGGAATTTGAAAAGATAATCCAGCCGTTAAAATCCGGTTGGGTTGTACAGGGGCCGTTTGTCGCTGAATTCGAAGAAAAATGGAGCAGGTTTACAGGCATCAAAAATTCCATTGCTGTATCAAACTGTACTACTGCGCTGCATTTATCTCTTTCTGCTCTTGGAATTGGAACCGGTGATGAAGTTATTGTTCCTTCTTTCACCTGGGTTGCAACTGCAAATGCTGCCGAGTATAACGGAGCAAAAGCTGTTCTTTGCGATATTAATCTGGATACATTTAATATTGAAATCTCTCATCTGCAAAAACTGATTACAAAAAAAACCAAAGCAGTCATTCCGGTTCATTTATTCGGTTTGCCGGCGGATATGAATGAAATAAATAAAATTGCTGAGGAAAATAATATTTATATTGTTGAAGATGCAGCATGCGGCTTCGGGGCAAAGTATTCAGGTGATCATGTCGGTGGATTCGGCACAACCGGCTGTTTCAGCTTTCATCCCAGGAAGGCAATTACAACCGGTGAAGGCGGAATGATTACAACTAATGATGATGAACTTGCTGCAAAGCTGCGGGCTATGAGAGATCACGGGGCTTCAGTTTCCGACCATCAGAGGCATCATGGTAATAAACCGTATCTTCTGCCTGAATTTCCTTATTTAGGTTACAATTACAGGATGACTGATATTCAGGGTTCAATCGGTGCATCACAAATGAACAGAGCTGAACAGATTAAGAAACAACGGATCAGGATAGCGGATAAATATGATGAGCTGTTAAAAGATATCTCATGGCTTAAAAAGCCGTTCAGAAATGAAAAATTTAAACATGGCTTCCAGGCATACGTCTGCCTGTTTAACCCCGGAAAAATAAATAACAATATAGAGCTTGTTAACGAACAGAGAAACAGGTTCATGGAATACCTCCAGGGTAAAGGCATTTCAACAAGGCCGGGAACTCACGCTGTTCATATGCTTTCATATTACAGGTCAAAATATAACTACAAAGATTCTGATTATCCGAATTCTTACATAGCTGCTTCCTGCAGCATAGCATTCCCTTTATTTCCCGGATTAAGCGATGATGAATTTGATTATATTGCACAAATGATTAAAAGTTATAAAATATAATGTGCGGAATTACCGGAATTTTTAATATTAACGGCGAACCCGTTTCTGTAAATATCCTTCAGAAAATGACTGATTCCCTTTCTCACAGGGGACCGGATGGAGAAGGTGTTTGGACTGAAGGTTTTGCCGGTTTAGGCCACAGAAGGCTGGCTATAATAGATCTTTCTCCGCTTGGCAGCCAGCCAATGCAGAATGATTCAGGTGATTTGATCATTACCTATAACGGTGAGCTATATAATTATATGAACCTTAAAGTTGAGCTGGAAGCTCTTGGATATAAATTCCATTCTAAAACCGATACAGAAGTAATATTAAAATCTTTCGAAGCCTGGGGCAGTGACTGTGTTCATAAATTCAACGGAATGTTCGCCTTCGCTATATGGGACAGGAAAAAGTCAGCAATATTTATAGCGCGTGACCGGTACGGGATAAAACCTCTTTATTACTTCTTTAAAAACGGTAAGCTCATCTTTGCTTCAGAGATCAAAGCGCTTTTACAGCATCCTGAAATAAGCGTAAAAGTAAATATAAAAGCTTTAAATGAGTATTTCTCATTTCAGAATATTTTTTCTGACCTAACCCTTTTTAAGGATATTATGTTATTGCCGCCGGCAGGCACAATAAGTCTTGGAATAAAAAATAACAAATCACTTAAAATAAATCAATATTGGGATTTTTGTTTCAGAAATGATCATTCACTCAATGAACAGGAATATACTGAAGAGCTTGAAAGGCTTTTTACCCAGGCTGTAAACAGGCAGCTTATAAGTGATGTTGAAATTGGCTCGTATTTAAGCGGCGGTATGGATTCCGGTTCAATTACATCTATTGCTGCCAAGAATTTTAAAAACCTGAAAACATTTACATGCGGATTTGATCTTTCCAGCGCCAGCGGACTTGAGCTTGGTTTTGATGAACGCATAAAAGCAGAGTTTCTTTCTAATATTTATAAGACAGAGCATTATGAGATAGTTCTTAAAGCAGGTGATATGGAACGCGTTATGCACGATCTTATTTGGTATTTGGAAGATCTGAGAATCGGCCAGTCATATCCAAACTTCTATGTTGCACGGCTTGCCAGCAAATTTGTGAAAGTAATACTTTCAGGTTCCGGCGGAGATGAGCTTTTTGCCGGTTACCCATGGAGATATTACAGGGCAGTTGTTAATGATGACAGTGAACATTATATAGAAAAATATTACCGGTATTGGCAAAGATTAATCCCGGACAGTTATAAACCAAAGTTCTACAATAAGGAAATTTACCCTGAAATACTTTCTTACCAGTGTAAGGATATTTTCCGGAATGTACTGGAAAATAAGCTGAACAATGAAATTACACCAGAAGAATATGTAAACCATTCCTTATACTTTGAAGCAAAAACTTTTTTACACGGTATACTGCTTGTGGAAGATAAGCTTTCAATGGCTCACAGTCTCGAAACCAGGGTACCGTTCCTGGATAATGACCTGGTGGATTTTGCAATGAAAGTACCTATAACTCATAAGCTGAAAAATCTTAAAGAAGTCATCAGGATCAATGAAAATATTCCCGGGCCAAAAACAGAAAGATTTTTTGAACAGAATAATGACGGAAAGATCATACTCCGTAAAGCCCTGATGAAATACGTACCTGAATCTTATGCTACCGGACTGAAACAGGGATTTTCTGCTCCCGATGCCAGCTGGTTTAAGGGAGAAAGCAATAATTACATCAAAAATATCCTGTATGATAAACGCGCAAGGATTTATGAATATATACAGCCCAAAATGGCGCAACAGCTTATGGATGAACATTTTTCCGGGAAAACTAACAGAAGATTATTGATCTGGTCTTTGCTTTGCTTTGAGTGGTGGAACCGAATTTTTGACCCAAAATAATACTGAAAATGAATATTGTTTTTTTAGGAGCTACTTCGCTTGGTTTGCAGTGCTGCAGGCTTATACTGGAAAATAAGCTTGCCAATATCAGCGGTATATTCACCATTCCTGAAAAATTTGAGATATCATATTCCGAAAAACCCGTTAAAAATATAAACTTTGCTGATTTCCATGAGCTTGGAAAAGAATTCGGCATTCCGGTTACTGATGTTACCGGTAAAATGGGATCGTATTCCGAAAGTATAAAATCTCTAAAGCCGGACCTGATTGTAGTGATCGGCTGGTATTATAAAATACCGGAAAGTATTCTTAAAATTGCTCCAAAAGGCTGCGTTGGAATGCATGCTTCATTGCTACCGTTGTACAGGGGCGGTGCCCCGCTTGTTTGGGCTGTAATTAACGGAGAGAAAAAAACAGGTTTATCTTTTTTTTACCTTGATAGCGGAATTGATAATGGTGATATTATTGCTCAGCGTGAAATTGAAATACTTGATAAAGATAATATAAAAGATATATTATCTAAGGTTAATTATGCAGCTTTGGATATCATAAATGAATTTATCCCGTTAATTGCTGAAGGTAAATCTCCAAGGATTAAACAGGATGATTCATTGGCCACTTATTTTCCTCAGAGAAAACCGGAAGACGGCTTGATTGACTGGAGCTGGGATGCAAAAAAAATCAAAGATTTTATCAGGGCTCAAACTAAGCCGTATCCGGGAGCATTTACAGAAATTAACGGGAAAAAAATAACTATTTGGGATGCTGATATAACAGAATTATGATAGCATTTACTTCAGATATTGACTGGGCTCCGGAAGAGGTCATTTTAGACACAATTGGTTTATTTGAGGAATATGATGTTAAATGTACCTTTTTCTCTACACATCATTCCCGCGTGCTTGCTAAAGCCGATAAAAAGAAATTTGAAATTGCTGTTCACCCTAATTTCAATCCCCTGTTAAATTTATCAGGCAATAAAAGGGCTGAGGATATTCTTGATGAAATACTGGATATACATCCGGATGCTAAAGGTATCAGGTCTCACTCAATGATGCAAAGTACAGCATTGCTGCAGATGTTTGCCGATAAACATCTTGTTTATGATTCCAACCATTTTCTCCCCTATCAATCCGGACTGAAACCTTTCAGGCTGTGGAATGGTATGGTCAGGATTCCGTATAACTGGGAAGATGATGTTCATTGGGCATATGGATATGAATTTGAAGATTGCGGCATTAATCTGAATGATACCGGACTTAATGTTTTTGATTTTCATCCCATACACATATATTTAAATACAGAAAACAAATACCGTTACACCGAAGCTAAAAAATTTTACAACGACCCTAAAAAGCTGAAGGATTTTCAGAATAATGAAATAAAGGGGGCAAGGAATATGCTTGTCTCCCTGTTAAAATACGTAAAAGAAAATAAAATACAGTCTTACAGGCAAATTGATATTGCGCAGGATTTTCTGAACAGGTACTTAATTTAAATTCTACTGTAATGAAAATAAATAATGAGCTTATAAATAAGGTATTGGGAATTTCTGCTGATGAGCCCTTTGAAGCAGATAAGCTTGCTTTATCGATACATAAAGAAATACCGGATACAGTCAGTTTTCTGGATGATGAAAAATTTATAAAGGATATCAGTTCAAATAAAAATATTAAAGCTTTATTCATTACTCCTCAGTTAAGCCAGCACTTTAAGGAGCATACCCCGGTTAAAATTATCTGTGATGACCCAAGATATTACTTTTACAGCCTGTATAATCATATTGCTGAAAACGATTATACTAAGTTCACTTCTGAAATTGACGAAACCGCAAGTATCCATAAAACAGCATTTGTATCCGAAACAAATGTTAAAATAGGTAAAAATGTTATAATCGGGCCAAATGCTTCTGTTCTTGCTGATGTATATATTGGAGATAAATCAATTATAATGCCGGGAGCTGTACTTGGGTCCACTGGTTTTGAATACAAAAGAACTTCCCGTGGAATTGTTTCAGTCTTCCATGACGGTAAAGTTGTAATACATCAAAATGTTGAAATAGGCGCAAATACCTGCATTGATAAAGGTTTTTCATTCAGAGATACTGTTATCGGGGAAAATTCAAGAATAGATAATTTAGTGCATATTGCACATGCAGCGCACATAGGAAAGAACTGTTTTATTATTGCAGGCGCTATGGTTGCAGGTACTGTAACCATAGGCGATGATGTTTGGATTGGGCCTCATGCCAATATTGCCCCGCAGGTAAATGTTGGAGAAAAAGGTTTTGTTACTCTGGGAGCGGTTGTTACAAAAGATGTTCCTGCCGGAGAAATGGTAAGCGGGGTATTTGCTATGCCGCACAAAAAATTTATCGAACAGCTTAAACGAAACTCAAAATAATTATTGGACCTCATAAAAAAATATCATCTTGGTGATTTTACCCAGGCCCGCTACTATGAAGTATTAAAACTTGCCAAAAAAGAATATGAATTCTGTTCGTTTACTGATTTTAAAAAGTATAAAAAATGCATAATATTAAGGCATGATATTGATGCATCAGTTCCGGCAGCTCTGGAAATAGCTGAAATTGAAAAATCATTAAAAATTAAAGCTGCATATTTTATCCTGCTTCACAGTCCCTGGTATAACCTGCTGGAATCAGATCAAACAGAAGCAGTTAAGCAGATAATAAAAGCCGGGCACTGTATCGGGCTGCATTTTGATGCAGGTTATTATAAAATAAAAACAGAAAAAGAGCTTGTTAAATATTTAAGCATAGAAAAAGAATTTCTTGAGAAAATTTTTAACGTGAAAATTGATACTTTCGCCTTTCACAATCCTGATAATAAATGCCTCAGGTTCGATAAATGGAAATATGCCGGAATGATAAACACATATTCCCGTTATTTTAAAGAGAAAATCGCATATGTTTCAGATTCAAACGGGTATTGGCGTAACAGCAGGCTGATTGACGAAATAAAGTACGGAAATCATAATATTATCCAGGTGTTAACTCATCCCCTTCACTGGCAAAAAAAGGTCAGCTATCCTAAACATAAGGTTTGGAAATACCTGGCTGATTCTGCTGAAAGAAAAATGAAAGGATATGATGAACTTCTCAAAAATTACAAAAGAGAAAATATCGGCGGGCTTACAGGTTTAACCGGAAGTGCCGGTTCTTTTTACAGGCAGGAAATTTTCAAAATTGAAAAATCATGGATATCCGGGGACTATAACACTGCATTTCTTGAGTCTTGGATACTTTTTCACAGCTTCATCAGCAGAATAAGCAGAAAAAAAAGAATATCATTACATAACCTGTTAAACAGAACAGGTATAAGTCAAAAAGATTACAGAAAATTTTCCGTCTTAAAAGATAAATTATTATCCGGTACTTTGGTTTTAAAACAGGCAGAAACCAAAAATGCTGTTACCGTTTTATTTAAAATTATTAACGAAATCCGGGGAAAAAGGAATTAATGACAGATTATAATAATATAGATTTCCATAAATTTATTGATGATTCTCTTGATAAAACCGGTTACAGGATGGTTACCGTAACATCTGAATTGATAAATGCCCGCCTTAAGGACTTCATGGAATTTGTTAACGGTGTTGTATCTGAATATGGAGATATATATAAATGGAAACCTGCTGATGAAGCTTTTTTCCTGAATCCGATGGTAGATAAATGGAAATACAGCTTTGCTGTAATGGATAAAGAAGACAATATCCATTTTCTGAATTTTTCATCAGTATATGATGACCATATTCATAATCATTGTACTTTTGCCGGAAAAAGCTCACGCGGAAAAAATTTTGCGAAATTCCAGATAATTAAGCTTTGCCAAACCGGTCTTGATAACGGGTTTACTTACCAGGAAGGTTACTGGCCTAAGAATAATAACGGGTCAATTATCCTGTTCCTTAAAATGGGATGGCAGATAACACATATCAGGAATGATATGGAGCTTGGTATGAGCGCAGATCTTGAAATTGTCAGGAACCGGACATATGATCTGGTACTAAGCGGTAAATAAATGATGGAATCAACTAAACTTGCTGCAATACACCAGCCTACATTTTTTCCATGGCTTGGATACTTCGATAAGATATTCAGATCAGACATATTTGTTATACTGGATGACGTTCAGTATCCTAAAAAAGGGGGAAGCTGGTCTAACAGGGTAAAAATTTTAATAAGCAGCGAACCTAACTGGATCACAGTTCCTATAATCCGTTCTTTTAACGGAACAAAGAATATTAATGAAATTGAAATAGATAATTCTAAAAGCTGGAATTCTAAATTATTAAAGTCTATAGAATTAAATTATAAAAAAGCCCCTTATTTCGATTATATATTTCCAATAACAGAAGATTTGCTTGCAGAGCCGGGCAATGTACTGGCAGAATTAAACCTGAAAATAATTTATAAAATTTGCAGTACAATAGGTTTAAAGACTGAACATTTTGTAACAGCTTCATCTATAAAAACAGAAGGAAGCTCAACCGACCTGCTTATATCAATTGTTAACCAAACCGGCTGCAATGCATATATGTGCGGCGGCGGAGCAGTAAAATACCAGGAAGACGAAAAATTTGAAAAAGCCGGAATTAAGCTTATCTATCAGAATTTCAAACATCCGGTATATAAACAATTCAATACAGCTGAATTCCGGCCAGGATTATCTGTAATTGATGTATTGATGAACTGCGGAGCAGAAAATACTCTTAAATTAATAGCAGATCGTTAAGTACCAATAATTTATTTATTGATATTTCCGAAACAGTTATAATTGTTAAAATTTATCATTAATTTTGTTAAATGGGAAACAAATCAGATAATAAATCACTGAAAAACAAAAAAATACTGGTTACAGGCGGGCTCGGTTTTGTTGGCAGTAATTTAGCTATCAAATTAGCCTCGCTAGGTGCTGATGTACTGATAGTTGATAATATGCTGCCCCGCCAGGGCGGAAATCTCTTTAATATTGAGCCTGTTAAAGATAAAGTAAAAGTAAATATTTCAGATATCCGTAATCCAACCTC
>LLZO01000348.1 GCA_001567545.1 Candidatus Tepidiaquacellales bacterium OLB5 | reverse complement strand
TTTGAGTAAAGCATACCCTGTGCAAGAGGAATTATTTCTGATTGCGGAGGCCAGAAACTTGAACCTGTTTCCGGTGTAAACGAAAATATCTTTGCATGACCTGAATCGTTGTAATACCAGTCATCTGTACCGCCGCGTACTTTATAACCAACTGTTTGTGATGGGAAACCGGTAGTATATCCGTTGGATGCAGACATATCAGCGAGAAAAACATTATACATTGCATCATCAGGAGTACCAATTGGATCCTGCCAGCACCACGGTTTAATCAGTAAATTGCCATGAGTATGAGCGCTGAATGCAGATTTAAAATTCCTGGAATTAACAAAAGCTTTTATATTCTGCGTTTCAAGCTCAGAGAATGGAAGCGTACCTCTGTATGTACCTTGTCCGCCACTGCAAGAATTTGTGCTTGAACCATTATTGCTTGAATTCCAGAATTGGTATGTTCCAAAGTTCCTGTTAGGATCAACAGGTCCGCATGTTAAGCTTGGGGGACTTGTTAAATGTTTATTAGCACGCCACATTCCGCCTCCATTAGGATTTGTTGTCTGATTATGAACGTATCCGTCAGGATTAAATACAGGCATCCAGTAAATTTCTCTGTTATCTAAAATATAACGGGCAACAGGATCTGTGTTGTAATTTTCAAACAGCCAAAACATGTAGTAAAACTGTGTTTCCATACTTTCAGGTTCTCTTGCATGGATCAATGCATGCATTAATACTTCAGGTCTTCCTGTCGGAGCATCCGGATTTTTTGTTACTCTTACCATCCATTGGTTTCTGTTTTCATATGTTGTACCAATTGACCATTTCGCAGAAATGAACTGCGGGTACCACATTCTCATAGAATCAAGTTTGGCAACAACTTCGTTGTATGTCATATAACCGCCCATTGAACCGTAAATAGAATGTGTTATATTATCAGTTTCATACACCTGCTGCATCTGCGCATCAATTTCTCCCTGTGTCATTTTAGGCTGGTTATCGTAAAAAGTCTGCCAGTCATCTACCAATATTTCAAACGGTACACCTGAAAGTCTTAACAGGCTGATTTCATATTCGGAAAGCCATGCATCCTGGTATAAACCGGGCTTAGTATTAGCATGGTCTATATGCAGACCTTCTTCTTCTATCTTTCTGAAATCTGCTTCGGTTTTTGTAAATATTCTTACCTGTGAATATTTAGGATTAACCTGCGTTGACTTTTCAGGTTCTATATAAAATGCATTAAAAGTAAAATAGCCAACTATGCTTAATACAGATAAGCTAAAAATTGTAAAAAATGTTTTGCTGTAGCGTTTCATTTTAATTAATAATAGTAAATTTTCGGAAATAGAGATATAATTTAATGTTAAAAAAATGTGAAATCAATTGTTTAAATAACTCAAATTTAACGGTTTTAGTTAGTTTTAGTTTACCTTCTTAATGAATAAAAAAGGGCGATAATTCGCCCTTTTTCAATAAATAATTTGAAATATTTTATTTTACAGTTCCCGCAAAGCGGGTTTTCCTGCCTGAATGCGTCAAAGCAGGCAGGCAAAAATGACTCCGTCATTTTATCAACATCATTTTTCTTATATCTGTAAAATTACCGCTTTCTAGCTTGTAAAAATAAACTCCGGATGAGAGTTTACTTCCGTCAAAACGTACCTCATACTTCCCTGCCGGCTGATTTTCATTCACAAGCGTTTGTATAGTTCTTCCCAAAGCATCATACACAGTCAGCTTTACTAATCCCCCCTTCGGCAGCTGGTACCTGATATTTGAAGCCGGGTTAAACGGGTTTGGAAAATTCTGTTCAAGTGAATATTCCCTTGGAATTTCACCATTTGATAATACACCGGTCAATACATCCTGATAATTCTGAATTTTAATATTATCGATATAAATTCCATCAGAAGTAGTACCGTTATTAGTTACAATAATAAACCTTATCTTCATTTGCGAAGAACTGTTTGCAAGTTCGGTAATATCCAAAACTTCCTGTTTCCAGCTTAACTGCTGCCCGTAATAATATTTCACCGAAACCCAGTTTGTACCGTTATTGCTTGAAACCTGGATATAAGCATTATCAAGCGGTTCAATATCATGCCTGTAGTAATAAGATAGAACCGTTACTGGGAATGACGATACATTTATCGGGGCAACAAGAGTCATTGTTCTGGTTTGTGTATTGCCGTAATTACCGGTTGGGCTTTCGGTAAAAGATGTTGGCGGTGAATATGACTGTGAAGTAGTAGTTCCCCATCCGCCGGTAAAAGTCCAGTTGCCGGTAACGTTTTCCGCACTATCAGCAAGTGTTGTTGTGCCGCTGCCAATGCAAACGTAAATTTTCTGCTGGTGAACAATGCTGGTATCATTCTGTTTTATTTTCAGTACTATTGGTAAACCTTTGTTAAGCGGAGCACCGGCAAGTACATTAAAATTAAGTGAAACGCTGTCCTGGTAATAAGAAGCTATTGAATTATAACTGAATGTTGCTCCTGAAATAT
>LLZO01000347.1 GCA_001567545.1 Candidatus Tepidiaquacellales bacterium OLB5 | reverse complement strand
AAAAAAAGCAGGCGGAGTTCATTGCAGCACGCGAAAAGCATAAGCCAAAGCAGTTTGTGAACGGTGAGGAGTTTTATTTTGCAGGCAGAAAATATGAGCTGGAAATTATTTCCGGCAGCAAAGCAAAGCTTGCTTTAACGGCTGTAGGGAAATTCAGAATAACCCAAAAATGCCTTGAAGCGCCTAAACATTACGTTGAATGGTTCTGCAAACAGTTTGCAAAGCAGTATCTTGAAGGCAGAACCTCAGAGCTTGCCGAAGCACTGGGTTATAAATACCGGTCAATAAAAATTAACAGCGCTAAAACGCGCTGGGGGTCATGCTCGCGCAGCGGGAATATAAATTACTCATGGAGGCTGGTAATGATGCCCGCAGAAATGATTGATTACGTAATTGTTCATGAACTAGTTCACCTTGAAATTCACGACCACTCTGGCAGGTTTTACAGCCGGCTTGCATCGTTTATGCCGGATCATAAGCGCAGGGAAAAATGGCTGAAGGAGAATGCAGGCAGGGCAACAATATGAAAAGTATTAGAGGTGCTGCGTCTTATACCGAGAAAGCGGAAGAAGGAAGGTTTTCGTTCTGTATGCCAATAATTGTTAAGGCGGCAGGCGAGCCATGCCGCCTACTTAAACTAAAGAAATCCACAAAATTCGTGTAATTCGAGAAATTCGTGGTTAAGGCTTTTCGCTTACCAAATGAGATCCTTCGTCACTACGTTCCTCAGGATTAGGGGTAATTCAGTGTCAATTTTTCGGTGGAATGAACCTTCAATAGCCTTTATTTTTGTATCAATAAAATTAATATTTAAGTATGGAAATGAAATATTTTCAGTTACCGCCTGCTGCTGAAATGAAAAAAGCAGTTTACAGCAAAGATAAAAGCTATGACGGCATATTTTTTGTTGCCGTAAAAAGCACTAATATTTTCTGCCGTCCGGCCTGCCCTGCCCGCAAGCCAAAGGAAGAGAATATGGTGTTCTATCCATCAGCGCGTGAAGCGCTTTTTGCAGGCTACAGAGCCTGCAAAAAATGCA
>LLZO01000346.1 GCA_001567545.1 Candidatus Tepidiaquacellales bacterium OLB5 | reverse complement strand
AAAAAATTGACCCCACTTATCACGCTTTCGGTGTGATTACCCTCCCTAAAGGGGAGGGTTAATATTGTAAAATAATTAATTATGAAAAAAATATTATTTATACTTCTGGCATTTATATTATTTGTTTCCTGCGGCAAAAAGGATAGCAGTGAAAATACAAGCGGCAAGCTTAAAGTTGGATTGGTATTTGATGTTGGCGGCAGGGGTGATAAATCATTTAACGATGCAGCTTACCGCGGACTTGAAAAAGCTAAGCAGGAGCTTGGTATTGAATTTGAATACATTGAACCTGGGCCGGGAGCTGACCGTGAAGCTGCACTCAGGCAGTTTTCTAGCAGGTCTGATATAAGTATAATTTTCGGCATTGGTTTTATCTTTACTGATGAAATTACAAAGATTGCTCAGGAATTCCCCGATAAAAAATATGCATGTGTTGATTACACAGTTGACCCGAACAAAACTATTCCGCCTAATCTGGTTGCATTAGAGTTCAGGGAAGAAGAAGGTTCATTTTTAGTTGGCGCAATTGCGGGTTTAATGACAAAATCAAATAAAGTTGGATTTGTCGGCGGAATGGAATCGCCATTGATAAAAAAATTCCAGGTATCTTATGAAGCGGGGGTTAAACAGGTAAATCCCGGCTGCCGTGTGCTTATAGGTTATGCGGGAGTCACAGGTGATGCATTTAAAAATCCGGGTAAAGGCAAGGAACTTGCGCTTGGGCAGTATAATGACGGGGTGGATATTATTTACCACGCCTCAGGCGTTACCGGGCTTGGTGTTTTTGAAGCTGCAAGAGAAATGAAAAAATTTGCAATCGGGGTGGATTCAGACCAGAACGATGAAGCGCCCGGATATATTATAACCAGCATGGTTAAGGTTGTGGATGTATCTGTATATGAAGTCATTAAAGAAGTAAAGGACGGCACCTTTAAGGGCGGACGGGTTGAAACATTTGGTTTAAAAACCAAAGGGGTAGATTATGCATATACTGATAAAAACAAACATATGATACCTGATGAAGTAAGAAAAAAAGTTGAAGCTTTAAGACAGGATATTATTGACGGAAAGATAACTATACCAACAAAGTAACATACTTTAATGACAAAGTTCAAAATCCAAATGACAATATCCTTTAACAAACATTTAATGTTTCAATTTGAACTATCTATTTTGAAATTAAAACAGCCTTAAAAAACCGGAGATTTGACAATATTTGAAAGAAATGACTGAAGAGTTTGCCGTTGAAATGAAGAATATCACCAAAACATTTGGAGATATTAAGGCAAATGACCTGGTTAACCTTACAGTAAAAAAAGGCGAAATTCACGCCATAGTTGGCGAGAACGGAGCGGGAAAATCAACATTAATGAACATACTTTACGGTATGTACCACCCTGATAACGGTAAAATTTTAATTAACGGTAAAGAAGCAGCAATAAATTCACCTGCTGATGCAATTAAGCTTGGCATTGGCATGGTACACCAGCATTTTATGCTGGTAAGCACACTAAGTGTGCTTGAAAATATTATCCTTGGTGATGAAACCGTAAAAAACGGCATGCTTAACCTAAATGTTTCACGTGAAAAAATCAAATCTATTCTGAACAGCTTTAATATTTCAATTGATCTGAATGCATCAGCGGGAGAGCTGTCTGTAGGTACTCAGCAGAAAATTGAAATACTGAAGCTGCTTTACCGGAATGCACAAATTCTGATACTTGATGAGCCTACTGCGGTGTTAACTCCAAGGGAAACAGCAGAGCTGTTTAAAACGATGACAGAGCTTAAAAACAGCGGCAGGACTATAATTTTAATAACACATAAGCTGAATGAAGTGTTATCAGTCAGCGATTCTGTAACAGTATTACGGAAAGGAAAAGTAACCGGCAATCTGAAAACATCCGAAACGGATATAAAGGTAATTGCACGGCTGATTGTTGGGGGAGAGCTTCAGGAGGAATCACAAAATAATATTACCCCCGGCAATGATACAGTGCTTGAGATAAACGACCTGCATGTAAAGAACAGCAGGGGCAATGAAACAGTAAAGGGTATTTCGCTGAATATAAGCCGGGGTGAAATACTGGGTATTGCCGGGGTTGAAGGCAACGGACAAACAGAACTAGTTGAAGCTGTTTGCGGAATGCTGAAACCGGAAAGCGGGGAAATAAAAATAAACGGAAAGCTGCCGTCACATACTGTTACTGCACACATTCCTGCAAACAGGCATCTGCACGGAATGGTAAAAGAATATACCCTTTCAGAAAATGTACTGCTTGGGCGGGAAAGCGAAGAAAAATTCAGCGGTAAATTTTTTCTGAACTATAATTCACTTAAAGATTTTACAAATGAGCTTATTGCAGAATATGACATCAGGCCCGGAGACAGCAGTGCTGTTATTGGCGGCCTTTCAGGCGGCAACCAGCAGAAATTGGTGGCTGCAAGGGAAATAACCAAGGACTCTCCCCTGCTTATAGTCAGCCATCCAACACGCGGGCTGGATATCAGAGCTGCAGAATTTGTGCACAATGCATTATTAAATGAATGTAAAAACGGCAGAGCCGTTTTTCTTGTATCAAGCGATATAAATGAGCTGCTGAAGCTTAGCACAAGAATAGCAGTAATGTTTAACGGAAGGCTGAATGCAGTTCTGAACAGCAATGAAACAAGTGAAAATGAGATTGGTGAATATATGCTGGGTCTGCATATTAATAAAATTGATAAAGCGTAAAATATTGAACAATATCAGCAAATTTACATCCTACATAGCCGGACCGGTAATTTCTATAATTCTAGCATTAGTTACAGGGGGAATTATGATTGCGTTAACCGGGCAAGATCCTTTACTGGTGTATTCAATAATGTTTGCAGATACCCTTGGTAATTCATACGGTATAGGCCAGGTATTGTTTAAAGCCACACCGTTAATATTTACGGGTCTATCGATAGCATTTGCTTTCCGCGCCGGGCTGTTTAACATAGGCGCAGAAGGACAGATGACAGTTGGCGCATTTGCAGCAGCCTGGGCAGGCTTTACTTTTGTGAACCTGCCGTGGATAATCCTAATACCGCTTTCGGCGGCTGCGGGTTTTGCAGCAGGGGCACTTTGGGGAGGCATTGCAGGCATACTTAAAGCAAAGTACGGCTCTCACGAAGTTATAAATACCATAATGCTTAATTTTATTGCGCTTGCCATTACCAGCTATCTTGTTAATAATGTATACCTGGTACCCGCAACAATTCATACCCCGGAGATTTCCCCGAACGCAGTGCTGCTGAGGTTTGATTCACTTACCGGAATATTCAAAGGTTCACCTTTTAATACAAGCTTTGTTTTGGCAATTGCAGCATGTATTATAGTTTATGTACTGATAAATAAAACAAGGTTTGGTTACAGGATAAAGACATACGGTCACAGCCCTAATGCTGCAGAATATGCCAGGATGAAAATAAAAAAGATACTGACATCTGCAATGGTTATTGCCGGAGGCATTGCCGGCCTGGCCGGTATGAATTTTGTGAACGGGTACAAACATTATTTTGAGCTGGGATTTTCTGAAAATGCCGGGTATGTTGGAATTGCTGTTGCCCTTATTGCCAGGAATAATCCGTTTGCAATAATTATAGTATCCATATTTTTCGGGATACTTGATTACGGCGGGCTTACTGTTAACACAATGGTTCCAAAAGAAATTGTCACGATACTGCAGGGAATGATAATATTATTCATAATTTCGATCACTAAAATATCAGAAAAATTTATCAACCAAAGAAAAATTAACAGGGCTCCGGCAGATTAAAATTGGAAGAACTACTTACATTAACATTTATGCTGCAGACATTAAGGATCACAATTCCTTATTTGCTTCCATCTCTCGGAGCTGTGTATTCTGAAAAAGGCGGTGTTGTAAACATTGCGCTGGAAGGAATACTACTTTGCGGAGCATTTGCAGCTGCAGCAGTAACATACTATACAGGAAATGTAATTTACGGGGCAGCTGCCGGAACAGCGGCAGGTATATTCATCTCTCTGATACATTCAATAGTAACAGTTACATTCAAAGCTAACCAGATAGTATCAGGAATTGCGCTTAATATTTTTGCATACGGATTGACAAAATTTTTTATGCAAGCTTTTATTCGGCAGCTCAAGCAATTCAGAAAGGATTCAGGGGCTGGAAACACTTAACCTGCCTTTCAACCCGTTTTTGCTGATATGTGTAATCCTGCTTGGATTAAGCTGGATGGTCATTTATAAATCAAGATTTGGGTTAAGACTAAGAGCAGCCGGTGAAAATCCGGAGGCAGCAGATTCGCTTGGAATAAATGTTTCCGGGATAAGGTATATCGGAGTACTTATAAGCGGAGCATTTGCCGGCTTGGGAGGGGCATGGCTTGCAATGGA